>JAVHRJ010000124.1:0-3144 GCA_036171595.1 Bacteroidales bacterium | reverse complement strand
TTAATGATGTTCATTATATTTTCAGCTCATACTGCATTAGTAGTATATTCTGCATTTTATATGAGTAAAGAAGCATGGGCTTTTATAAGCGGTGGATTATTTTACATATTGTTTGGAGTTTATGCATTAATTGAATTTATTAGAGCAAAAATTAAAAAGAAAAATTTACTTTCGGAAGAATGGGTTCCATTAGTTGACGAAAAAGGAAAAATTATTGGTCAGGCTCCACGTTCAGAAGTTCATAAAAACAAAAATTTATTACACCCAGTTATACATTTACAAGTTATTAATAAAAAAGGTGAAATTTATCTTCAAAAACGTCCAATGTTTAAAGACACCCAACCAGGTAAATGGGACACTGCAGTTGGTGGACATGTTTCTGTTAACGAAACAATTGAGCAAGCATTAACAAGAGAAGTAAAAGAAGAAATTGGTATCGATATAACAAATGCAAATACATTTGCTCAATATGTTTGGAAGTCGGATGTTGAATCGGAACTGGTTTTTTCGTTTATTACAATTAACGATGGGCCACTTTTCCCAAATAAAAAAGAAGTTGACGAAGGTAAATTTTGGACAGTTAACGAAATTAAAAAAAATATTGGAAAAGGAATTTTTACTCCTAACTTTGAGAATGAATTTATAATGTTACAAAAGAAAGTATTAAAATAGTATTAAGACCTAACAGGTTTTTGAAACCTGTTAGGTCTATAAAAGAAATAAAAAATGATATTAATAGCCGACTCGGGTTCAACAAAAACAGAATGGGCTTTAGTTTCAGGAAATGAAACTGAGACATTTGAAACTTCTGGAATGAATCCATATTTTATTACACAAAATGAACTTTTAAAAATTAAAGAAATTGTTTTAAAAAAAGTAAATTGTCGAAGTATAACTAATGTTTTCTTTTTTGGTGCAGGGTGTAATTCTACAGAGAAAAAAGATAATATTGAAAATTTTATTAAAAATATTTTACCTATATCAAAAATTGAGATAGAATCTGATTTATTAGGTGCGGCAAAAGCGTTATTTGGTAAAGGCAAAGGAATTGCTGTTATTCTTGGCACAGGAGCCAATTCGGGATATTACAATGGTAACGAAATAACATTTAAAACCGAATCGCTTGGATATATTTTAGGTGATGAAGGAAGCGGAGCATATATTGGGAAACAGTTTATTATAAATTTATTATATGGAAATTTTTCTAAAGAAATTGATAACGATTTTAAAACAGAGTTTGGAATTGGCAAAACTGAAATTCTCGAAAATATTTATCGTAAACCTAATGCAAACAAGTATCTGGCTTCGTTTACTCATTTTATAAAAAAGCATATCGACAATAAAGAAGTTAAAAAAGTTATTGAAAATGCTTTTGACGAGTTAATAACAAATCACTTATTAAAATATCCCGAAATTAAAAAATCGAAAGTTGGATTTGTTGGTTCTATTGCCAGTGTTTTTAGCGAAATATTAATCGAGAGGTGTAAATCTCATGGGATTAAAATTCAATTAATTGTGGCGAAGCCAATAATAAAACTGGTTGAATTTTATAAATAATGTTGCCCATACGCAAACAATTCCATCATCCAGGCAACACCCATGTGCACAATGCTTCCGCCTACAATACTTTTTGTGTTAATTGCTATAACACCTAGTACATATCCACCTAAAATACTACTTATTGCTTCGCCCATTGGTTTGCCAAAATGCAAAAAACAATATACAGAAATCATTGGCAAAATGCAATCTTTACCTAGTAATTTAAACATTCCAATAACCAATGCACCACGAAAAATCATTTCAACAGTAATAAAATCGACACCATAAAAAAGTTCGTAAATTCCGCCCGATTGCCATTTTTGTAATCCAAAAGCATTACCCGTTGTCCATGGTTTAAAGGTTGGATATGTAATTTGAAAATCGCTACCAAAAGAAGCAATAAACACAATTGGCACCATTATTAACAAAATATACAAATAAGGTTTTAAACTATATTCTTTGAACTTAAGCCACAAAAACCCCGATTTATTTGGTTTAATAACATACCAGAAAAAAAGCAGTGGCAACAAAAACATTAAAAAATTACGTGAATTTATTAAAATCTTTCTAATAAAATATCGGTCAGCAGTTTCAGAAAATAAATTTATAATATCTTGGTAAAACGAAAAAAAAGCAGAACCAGCAAGCAATGCAATAACAAATGCAGTTTTAATCCAAAATTTTATATTTTTTAGTACATATTGTTTTTTATTAACAAATAACACATAAGTTGCCACAGGAAAATATGCTGTTCCATAAAAAACAAAAAAGAATAAAAACCCTTTAAATGTACCAACATAATTATCGAGTATTTTATGTTCAAAATCGAAACTATAATTAATAAATAAACAAATTGCAATATACAGTAAAACAGGTAAATATGTTACGTATCGAAAATCTTCTTTCAAAAAATTTTTAATATATTTAAATAGAATTTTCATTTTGAATATACATTTTATTTATTATAAATTTAATATAAAGTTAATTAAAATTCAATAATGTGAATAAATATGGGTAAAATCAGTTTTAATAAAAATGACGAGCAAAGCCCGCCATTATTATAATTATTGAAATATTAAATTTGTTAACAAATTGCATTAAAACGCATACCAACTATTCTTTAATTAACTTACCAGAATCAATAATATTACCGTTTTTGTTAATTATTTGGTAAAAGTATAATCCATTTAACAATTCAGAAATAGTAACGCTTGTAAAGTCTTTATTAACAGCAATTTCTTTTACTACAGCACCGTTTGTATTATATATTTTTACAACATTTTCTTCTTTACTTTGCGAGAAAATATTTAAATTATCTTTTGCAGGATTTGGAAAAATTTTGAACGTTGTTTTTTCTGTAATCTCATTAATATTTGTTGGATTATAAACAAGTAACAAATCATCAACAAAAAAGATATTTCCTGGCATTGGACTTCCTGGATTTCCTGCAAAAATTGTCATTTGCATTGAATCGGGAATTAGTGAAGATGTATAAGAAAAATTAGTAGCAAATCGCGCATAAATATTACTTGAATTTTGTGTTATATAAAATGCTTGTCCAATTGTATTTCCATTGTTTGACATTTGAACCATAATTAAATTAAA
>JAVHRJ010000123.1:0-1157 GCA_036171595.1 Bacteroidales bacterium | reverse complement strand
GAAGAAAATATAACAATAAGAAAGGTGTTGCACAAACTTTATTTAATATCGGTTCGCTTAAAACAGAAATGGGACTTATTAAAGAAGCTTTAGAATATTATTATCAATCGTTTAAAATAAAGTCGGAATTAAAAGATGAATATGGAAAACTACCTTGCTATTTAAATATTGGAGATGCGTACATATTGTTATTTAATTATTCTGAAGCTGAAAAAAACTTTATTAACGGATTAGAGCTTGCAAAAAAAATTGGTGCTCTCGATTATATTCAATCATTTCATCGAGAACTTTCGTTACTATTTAAAAAACAAAACAATTTTGAAAAAGCCTATTATCATCATGTAAAATACATGGAATTAAAAGATACTTTAATAAATGTTAGCAACAACTCTAAATTAGCCGAACTAGAAGCAAAATATAACTTTTCCGAAAAACAAAGAAGTATTGAAAGTTTAACACTAGAAAAAAAACTAGATAAAGAAAAATATAATCGCGAAATATATTTCAGAAATTCTTTAATGGTAATAATTTTACTTGTTCTTATAATTGTTGCAATTATTTTAAATAGAGGTAGATTATTAAAGAAAAACAATCAAATACTAGAATCTCAAAAAACAATTATTGAACAACGTGAAAAAGAAAAAGAGATGCTAGTTCGAGAAATGCACCATCGGGTAAAAAACAATTTGCAATTAACATCAAGCCTATTAAACCTTCAAGCTCGAAAAATGACCGACAACGACGCCAAACAATCTCTAAAACAAGCTCGCGATAGAATTCATGCTATAAGTTTAATTCACCAAAAACTATATAGCAAAAATGATATCTCTCATATAAATTTATCCGATTATTTACCTGAATTATGCAATGCGGTTATCCAATCAAATGCTAATCAAAAAACTAAAATATTATTTAATAGTAAAATTGACGAAATTTTTATTTCGTTAGATATGGCTATTTCTATTGGTTTAATTATTAACGAAATAATAATAAACTCTATAAAACACGCTTTTACAAATAAAGACGAGGGATTAATAGAGATTTTGGCTACTAGAAATATTAAGCATATTATTATAACAATAAAAGATAATGGCATTGGAATAAAAAACATTGATAACGAAAACTTTGGTGGATTTGGATTTCAATTATTAAAGTCA
>JAVHRJ010000122.1:0-1158 GCA_036171595.1 Bacteroidales bacterium | reverse complement strand
GTTTAAGCTACACCCATTGCAGGCATTGAGTTTGCACAAATTCGTCAAACTGCTAAAATGTTTCATATCGTTCGTCTCTGTCATAATGTTACTACTGCCTGCATGGGTTGTAGGTGGTGTTAGGCATAGGCGGTTATTGTTTGTCAAGTAGATATGTCGTTTCAATTTAGCAGTTAATGTCAAATTGTTATTGTTTTTCATTGGATTGCGAGATGGCGTTTTATAAAATATTTTAAAGGTAAGGAGATTTTTTTAATACAATTTTTATTGGGTTGAAATTTGCCGGCTCTTTTACTTTTTTAATTTAGGATTGCTGACTTGAAAAAAAGGAAATGTGCCTGCAAATGAGCGTTGGAATTGTCTGTTAATAAATAATAGAACAATCATTTGTTTTATAATGAAACAATGTTTATCTTTGTACCGTTAAATAGTAAAACAAAAACTGATATGAACATAAAACTGTCACAAAAGCAAATTGGTCAAAGGATAACTGAACTTCGTAAAATGAAGGGGTTGTCTCAGGAAGATTTGGCTAAAAGTGTCAAAATGTCCAGACCGTCTTTGGCTCAGATAGAGTTAGGAAACAGAAGTGTTGATGTTCTTGAATTGCAAATGTTGTCAATGGTCTTAGGTTTTTCTTTAGATGATTTTATGTCTAAAGATTTTTTAGTAAAACAAAGTATTGAAAACAAAATAGAGACAAAAACAAAGAAATTAGATGAACGTATTTCCGTTCCCAAGTTGAATGTTAATAAATTTAAAAATGTTTTACTGTATATTTTAGAAAGATGCGCAGGCAAGCCAAATGTTGGTGAAACTGTCCTTTACAAACTGTTATATTTTTCCGATTTTAATTACTACGAATTGTATGAAGAGCATTTAACTGGTGCTAAATATCGCAAGTTACCTTACGGACCTGTTCCGCAAAAATTAGATACTATAATTGGTCAAATGATGGAAAACGGACAGATAAAAAGAATAAAGACTAAATATTTTGACAAAATGCAAACTCGTTATATTCCGCTTGCGAAAGCAAATTTAACGGAATTGAGAGCAAGTGAAAAAGAAGTCATTGACAAAGTTATAGAACAATTATCTGATTGGTCGGCTTCTGCAATAAGCAACTATTCCCATAAGGATATGCCTTGGTTAGCCTCA
>JAVHRJ010000121.1:0-5783 GCA_036171595.1 Bacteroidales bacterium | reverse complement strand
GTGGTGGAATTGGTAGACACGCAGGACTTAAAATCCTGTGGCCCCAAAGGCTGTACCGGTTCGATTCCGGTCCGGGGTACAAAAAAAAGACAAGCATAACTGCTTGTCTTTTTTCATTATAAGTAATTTAATTGTTTACAATAATAAAAAATTATTTCTATTAAAATAACCTACTAAATTTTGTGGACGATAATTAATATCATTTTTATATCTTAAAATTACGCTTGGATGAATTTTTTCATTAGTTACTCCTTTTTTAGTTGGCAAGTCAATTTCTCTAAAATATTCACATTTTAATTTATACATTCCATTTCTAGATTCATGTATATATCCTAAACAATCAGGATGTATTTCAATATTATCAAAATTTAAATTACAGCTTTTTGCTTTTTCTAGCATCCATTGCAACGAAATATCTGATAATGAACTTTCGGCATACCCGCCGCCAATATCTGAATGAACACCACAAAACCACATTTGTTCTAATTTTTGGTTCGGAACATTTTCTTGCTGAATCCACAATGCAGGCATAAAGTTTTTTCGTTTTTCATCGATTGCAAGAGCTTGATATGCATGCTGAATTTTTGAAGATAAACCTGTATTATGAAACTCATTATTGCGAGTCACTATTCCATTTAATATTAGTGGATTACCTAATGCGCCTACAGTATCCCAAACGCCTATAAATTTAATAGGGGTTACATCTTCAACTGCAAAAGTTTTTCTGAATAATGTTGCTTCAATTTCACGAGGATGATATTGTGGATGCCTAGAATGATATAAAGCAAATGCTTCATCAATTTTGTTTGTATATTTTTTATCTAAAATACCAGAATTCCTAATTAATCCAGATAAACTTCTAACTGTAAATGCACCTCTACTAAACCCAAAAAGAAAAAGCTCATCACCTATCTCATAATTTTCTATAATATACAAATATGCTTGCATTATGTTATTAACAATTCCCACACCAGTTGCTCCTTCGTATAAACGCTTAATTTTTGAACCTTCAACACCAACACCTGTATCATAATAAAACTTTTGAATTACTCCATCAATTGATTTCTGACATAGTGCTTTTGCCATTTTAACAACATTTGTAGAGCATGGTTTATTATTTTCTAGTTCATCAGGTGTATTCCATGTGCCATCGCAAAAAATCACAATTCGTTTCATTTGAGTTTTTTTCTCAAATGTAATTATTTGAAAATTTTCAACAAATAATTTTCTCTTTTTTAAATAACAATAAACTTAATTAATTATAGATAATTTAGCATTTTAGGCACTTATAGTACTTTTTTAATATCTTTGCCACTCAAAAAAAAATAAAATGATTGCAGTTGATGGACTAACAGTTGAATTTGGTGGGACTACCCTTTTTAAAGATATTTCGTTTGTAATAAACGAAAATGATAGAATAGCTATAATGGGAAAAAATGGTGCTGGAAAATCAACATTATTAAAAATAATTGCTGGAGTAAGAACTGCATCAAATGGAAGGGTTTCATCGCCAAAAGATACAGTCATTTCATATCTTCCACAGCATTTAATGACAGAAAATAAACGTACCGTTTTTGAAGAGGCAGCACAAGCATTTGCCAGTATTTTTGAAATGCAACATAAAATCGACGATTTAAATAATCAATTAACAACTCGCACCGATTATGACTCCGAAAGTTATTTTGCATTAATAGAACAAGTTTCAGCATTAAGTGAAAAATTTTACACAATCGAAGAAATAAATTACGATGCCGAAGTAGAAAAAATACTTTTAGGTTTAGGATTTTTACGAACCGATTTCACACGTCAAACTAGCGAATTCAGTGGTGGATGGAGAATGAGAATAGAGTTAGCAAAAATTCTTTTACAAAAACCCGATTTAATTTTACTAGATGAACCAACAAATCACCTTGATATTGAATCGGTTCAATGGCTCGAAGATTTTTTAATTAATAGTGCAAAAGCAGTAATTGTAATTTCTCACGATAGAGCTTTTGTTGATAATATAACAAATCGTACAATAGAAGTAACAATGGGCAGAATATACGATTACAAAGTAAATTATTCTAGTTACTTGCAATTAAGAAAAGAACGTCGCGAACAGCAACAAAAAGCATTTTACGAACAACAAAAAATGATTTCCGAAACTCAAGATTTTATTGAGAGATTTAAAGGAACTTACTCAAAAACACTTCAGGTTCAATCGCGTGTTAAAATGCTTGAAAAATTACCATTATTAGAGGTTGACGAAGAAGATACTTCATCATTACGATTAAAATTTCCACCTTCGCCCCGCTCTGGAAATTACCCTGTTATAATAAAAGATTTATCAAAAAGTTACGATAACAATATTGTTTTTGCTAATGCTTCGTTAACTATTGAGCGTGGCGAACGCGTAGCCTTTGTAGGAAAAAATGGCGAGGGGAAATCGACAATGGTAAAATGCATAATGGGCGAAATTGATTTTGATGGTGAATGTACACTTGGACATAATGCATTAATTGGCTATTTTGCTCAAAACCAAGCCTCAATGCTAGACGAAGAATTAACTGTTTTTCAAACCATTGATAATGTTGCAAAAGGTGATATTCGTTCAAAAATAAGAGATATTTTAGGTGCCTTTATGTTTGGTGGCGAACATTCCAGTAAAAAAGTAAAAGTGCTTTCGGGCGGAGAAAGAACGCGACTTGCAATGATTAAACTTTTATTAGAGCCAGTAAACTTTTTAATTCTAGATGAACCAACAAATCACCTTGATATGAGAACTAAAGATATTTTGAAAGCTGCTTTGATGGATTATGATGGCACATTGATTTTAGTTTCGCACGATAGAGATTTTTTAGGTGGACTTGTTAACAAAGTGTACGAATTTGGTAATAAACAAGTAAAAGAACATCTCGACGATATTTATTCTTTCCTTGCAAAGAAAAAAATGGAAAACCTTAAAGAGTTGGAAGTTAAAAATCAAAAGTAAAACTGTCACTCTGAGGTTCTCGAAGAGTGATTGCTTTTTCTATAAAATAATTGTTATACTCTATTGAAGATAAGTCATACTTCGAGTGCCTCAGTATGACTATATTAATTCACTTTCGAGCTTTATTCTTTTTCTTTTTGTTATTAAACGCATCATTTTCATCAATTAGTGCTTGCCAATCGTGCTCACTTTGGTTCGAAATATCAATAGTTTGCTCATAATCCGCATTATTCATTTTTAACACTTTAATTTCATTATTTATAAAGCCTTGTACTTTTATTAATAATTCTTTTTCTTCGCTACTACAGAATGAAATTGCTGTTCCTTTTCTGTCGGCTCTACCTGTTCGTCCAACACGGTGCACATAATTTTCAGGATCTTCGGGAAGGTCATAATTTATAACTAAATCGATACCTGGCACATCAATTCCACGAGCAGTTATATCGGTGGCAATTAATATTTTACATTTGCCAGTTTTAAATTGTTGCATAACATTATCGCGTTCAACTTGATTTTTATCGCTATGCATTGTTTGGCTTATTATTTCAACTCGTTCGAGTGCTTTAAAAACACGCTCTGCACGAATTTTTGTACGTACAAATATCAGAATTTTACTATCTGGATGTTCTTTAATAATACGTTCAGCAAAAAATCGTTTATCATCCATTTCAACAAACATAACCGAATGATTAATTGTTTTTGAAACAGTATCTTTTGGAGAAATTTGAATTCTAACTGCGTTATTAACCATTGAATATGCTAAATCTTTAACTTCCTGATTAATTGTAGCAGAGAAAAAAAGTGTTTGACGTTTTTTAGGAATTTTTGTTATTAAATGATACATTTGATTCATAAACCCAAGTTCGAACATTCTATCAGCCTCATCTAAAATTAAAATTTCAACACTATCGAGCGATAAATAATTTTGATGCTCTAAATCGAACATTCTACCTGGAGTTGCAATAAGAATATCGACACCATTTTTTAATTTTTCTATCTGAGGCTTAATATTAACTCCTCCAAAAACTCCTAATACATTTAAGTTTAAACCCTCGCATAACTTTTCGAAAACTTCGCACACCTGCATTGCTAATTCATGCGTTGGAACCATTACTAGACAACGAATAAAATCGTCTGAATTTAAAATTATATTATTATGCAAAATTTCAATTACTGGAATTGCATAAGCTGCAGTTTTACCAGTACCTGTTTGAGCTATAGCCAATACATCTTCGCCTTTTAATATTGATGGAATGGCTTTAAATTGTATATCAGTTGGACGTTTAAATCCTAAATTTTGTAGATTTTGTTTTAGAACTGTAGAAATATTATAACTTTCAAATTTCATTTAGATATTTTTAATATTTACAAAGTAACGATTTTTAAACATTATTTAAAAATTTTGAAATTTGTTGAATTTATTAAATAAAAATAATCTATTAAAAAAATATTTTTTTATTACTTTTGTAAAAGTTATTGCCCAGGTGGTGGAATTGGTAGACATACCAGCTTGAGGGGCTGGCGCCGTCAAAAGCATGCAAGTTCGAGTCTTGTCCTGGGCACAAAAAAAGCCATTCAGTTATGTTTGGCTTTTTTTATTGGTTGATTATCACTTTAATTAAAAAAGATAAGGAAATTGAAATTTTGCAATTTCAAATAACTTTTGTAGTTTTGAAATTTATGCAAAAGCAAATACACTATAGTATATAACTTTGTTGGTAATTTACAACAAGATAAAAACAAAATGCAAAAAAGACAATTAGACAGAGAACAATATTTTAAAGAGCAATCTTATACTACTGAAAAATTTGTAATTCCTTTTATAAATGAAATAATACAAATAAATGAAGATATTAAAATTGCTGAAATTGGCTGTGGTGAAGGAGGAAATTTAAAACCTTTTCTAGATAAAGGATGCAAAGTAGTTGGTATTGACCTTTCCAAAGGAAAAATAACAAACGCTATAAAATTTTTCGAAAATCATCCTTTAAAAAAAAATTTAGAGCTTATTAATAAAAACATATACGAAATTAAAGACCACACAAATTTTAAATTCGATTTGATTATAATGCGAGACACATTAGAACATATTCACAATCAGGATTTATTTTTAGAGCATTTAAAATCTTTTTTAAAGCCTAATGGAAAAGTTTTTTTAGCTTTTCCGGCTTGGAGAATGCCTTTTGGTGGTCACCAACAAATGTGTGAAAATAAATTTTTAAGCAAACTTCCTTACTTTCATATTTTACCAAAAGCTATATATCATTTAATTTTAAAACTATTCGGTGAAACTCAAATGTTAATAACTTCATTATTAGAAATTAAAGACACTAAAATTTCGATACAAAAATATAAACAAATTACACGTAAACGAAATTACATTATTGAAAGTCAAATTTATTATTTAATAAACCCTAATTACGAAATTAAGTTTAAGTTAAAACCCAAAAAATTACCTAAAATTTTAAACATCCCTTATTTTAGAGACTTTTTTGTTACAACAATGTACAGTTTAATCTCAATAAAAGAATAATATTTTAATTTTTAACAAAATGCAATTAATTTTTTATTAAATGATAAAAACACTCAAACTCTCTAAATTTGAAGATACGCCAGAAGTACTTTTAGATAAAGAACATAATAATTTTGTTATAAGTGGACGCTCATTACCCGAAAACTCATACGAATTTTACCGCCCAATAATTTTTTGGATTGATGAATATATACTAGAACCAAATCCTATTACTAATTTTATTATTTAGTCGAACCTTAAAAACCGCATAACATACTTATTAACAATTAGTTGTGC
>JAVHRJ010000120.1:0-1160 GCA_036171595.1 Bacteroidales bacterium | reverse complement strand
ACCAGTACAAGCCATTGTGCAATTAAACGGTCCTTTTGCTAATATTGGTGATGGAATTGATAATGATAGAGATAGTATTATTGATGAAACTGGCGAAAAAATATTTATGTCAAGTTTAAATTTTATATTAAATTCCTCCGGATTACAAGGCGATCCATACATTTCTCAAGAGTATTATAATTATTTAACTGGAAAATGGAGAGATGGCTCACCTTTAACTTATGATAGTACAGGGTATGGAGGAACATTACCTACTAAATATGTTTATCCTGGTAACAGTGACCCTTATGGTTGGGGAACAAATGGCATTTCGCAACCTGAATGGTGGCAAACAGGCTTACCTTATGATATGCGTACAATTACTAGTTCAGGTCCTTTTACTTTAGAACCAAACGAAATAATAAATTACGATATTGCATTTGTATGGTCACGGTTATACAGCGGTGCCCAACCCGAATGGATTGCCAATAACGAAGCCGATGTAGATAAAATTATTAAATGGTATAATTTACATAATATTAACGATTGTAGTAGTGCAATGAGTGTAAACAACATAAAAAATAATATTACATGTTTTAAAGTTTACCCTAATCCTTGTACAAATATTTTAAATTTAAGTTTAGGAAAAATATTAAACACAAATTGTTTAATTTCTATACTTGATTTAACCGGAAAAACAATTTACACTAAAGCGTTAAAATATTTTTCTGCAAACGAAACAATTTCTGTTGCACATTTAGATGAAGGAATTTATATTGTAAAAGTTAGCGGTAATAACGAACAATTCGTTGGAAAATTTGTAAAAAAGTGATAATAAATTTATAATCATTAATCAAAGTCTTCTTACTGATTATACCATTAAATATTATAATTTAGTCCAATATTTCGTCATGGCGGCCTTGAGCCGCCATCTCATTTTAGGAAACACTACTAAAATAATTCTAAAAACTAAATGATTTTAGATAAATCAACCAATAACTTATAGGGAGATTGCGGATCAAGTCCGCAATGACGCTAAGGACAGTTGAGTTTTGAAATTAAACTTTACATTAGACTAATATATATAAAGTATTAGTATTACTTGTTCAAACCGATTACTTATCACTTTTTTAACAGATTTAAGAATTATTTTGATTAGTTAAAAAAGTGATAAGTAATCG
>JAVHRJ010000119.1:0-1172 GCA_036171595.1 Bacteroidales bacterium | reverse complement strand
GACGCGTATGCGCATTCGCGGGAATGACGACAAAAAACGAACCCTTGATTCGCATAATTAATGATTGCTTATTGCATTTTGAATAACAACAGAGCTATTAAATATGTATATTATTGAGTTGTTTATCTGTTTTAATAATACCTTAAAATGATGAATATTTATATTGTCCATAATAATCCTACATAGGAGCTAATGAAACTGTTATTTGTTAAGCTATGACCTAAAGAAAAAATAAAATGAGTTTTTAAGTTTGCATTAATAGACCCGCCAATGTTAAATGCGGTTACTGATTTATTATCAACAGCATCAGCAGAATGAAAATAAAGTTCTCCGCCAAGTGTAACAATTGGCGAAATATCATATTGTATTTCCCATCCTGAATAAATCGAGTTTTTATTGTTTGATCCGGGTTTTATCCAATAACCAATACCTCCATAAGTAGTTAATTTTTTCCATGATTTTTGTAACCATAATGGAATAAAGATTTGAGCTTTACCATCACTAAATTCATTGTTTTTTATTGTGGGTATTTCTATAATAGGGAATGTTCCTATTTGAGGGAAATTCTCTGTTTCATGAATGAAACAATATTTTGTGCCAAACTCTGTATAAGCATATCCGAAATTTGCACCATGATGTTGGATGTAATTATAATTTATTGGTAATAGAAGATGAACTTGCACATTAGAAATTAATCCGTAGTTAACTTCAAAATGAGGACAAGTTCCGGACCATATACCATGTTGAAATGTGTTAATTGAAGAAATATAGTATTCCCAATGTTTATATTGAACAGGTTGTGGGTCGTCAGTATTAAAAGGTGGACCGGCATAACTAAATTGAATAAAAAATAAAAACAATGTGCAATATGCGAGTTTGTTTCGAAGATTCGGGGCTATTAAACCGCTGAAAAATTGCACAGTGTTTTGATGTTTCAAATCGCTCTTTTATAATTTATTGATTTTTGCATTGATTTTGAATAACATGGCAACGTTCCAGCCTGTTTTTGTGTTATTCCTTTACTACTTTCTTAAATTCAAAAGTTTTACCATTCTCAAGTTTAATTAAGTAAATACCGGGAGCAAAGTTTGATGTTTGCAAAATAGTCTTTTTTATCAAATTTCCTTTAAATACAATTTGACCTATTGAATTTAAAATCTCAAAATTAAGTT
>JAVHRJ010000118.1:0-1176 GCA_036171595.1 Bacteroidales bacterium | reverse complement strand
AAGATATGGTGTTATTAAAGAGAAAACCCCAGATGCTATAAAAGCGAATAAATATTATAACGGATTTTGTAAAACTTGTGAAGATAATAGTGGGCTTAAATATTGGATGAGCAAACATGAAATGGAAGCTTATGAAGTTACTTTTAGCTCACTAAAAGAATATTTGTTTAAAAAGTTTTTCGGATAAAATAAAACCTACTAAAACTTTTTTTACTTCTCTTTGAGTTGTATAATTAGCAGCAACATCACCTTCTAAAGAAGCGCTTAAACCTTGAATTAACTCCGTTAATTTTTGAGAATAAGGTCGCATTGCAGTAATAGCGTCTTGTGCCTTTTTTAATTTAGCAGCCGAGACCATTTTCATGGCAGAAGTGATTTGCATCGTTGACGATACAGATACAATTCTATTACGTATTTCTTTTAAGTTTGCCATTTTATTAATGTGTCAATTTGACAATTATCAATGTGCCAATTAATTGAATAATAGGCACATTGGCTAATTGAAATTAATTAGTATTTTGCAGAAATTTCTTTTGCAGCAGCTTCTAATACATTTGTGATAGTATCATCAAATTTACCAGCTTTTAATGCATCTAAAACATCTCTATGTTTTAAGCTTAAGAATTGTAAATAATCTTTTTCAAATTCTTTTACTTTATTAACAGGAACATTTCTTAATAAGTTTTTCGTTCCAGCATAAATAATTGCTACTTGGTTTTCTACAGCGAACGGATCATTTAAACCTTGTTTTAAGATTTCTACGTTACGTTTTCCTTTTTCAATTACATTTAAAGTAACAGCATCTAAGTCAGATCCAAATTTCGCGAAAGCTTCTAATTCACGGAATTGTGCTTGGTCTAATTTTAAAGTACCAGATACTTTTTTCATTGATTTAATTTGTGCGTTACCTCCAACACGAGATACAGAAATACCTACGTTAATTGCAGGACGAACTCCAGAGTTGAATAAATCTCCATCTAAGAAAATCTGTCCATCCGTAATCGAAATTACGTTTGTTGGGATATATGCAGAAACGTCACCCGCTTGTGTTTCGATAATTGGTAAAGCTGTTAATGAACCACCACCTTTTACAATTCCTTTTAAAGAATCTGGTAAATCATTCATATCTTTAGCGATATTATCATCGTTAATTACTTTACAAGCTCTTTCTAATAA
>JAVHRJ010000117.1:15099-24094 GCA_036171595.1 Bacteroidales bacterium | reverse complement strand
ATTTAGGCGACGATGGCGTTCAAACATTACAAGATTATTTTGAAGTTGCCTGCCCACAATGGCATCACAAAAAACCATGGCACATGCCTTTAAGTTTAATAATGACATTTGCACATTGTTGCGAAATTTATTCTTCAATTTTTAAAACACGTTCGCTTTTAACCCGCGATTTTATTAAAATCGGATATGTTTCGTATTATGGCGACACAAAAAGAATGAAAGAAGAATTATTGCCAGAGTTAAAGTATAAAACTTTTAAAGAGGGGTTGGAAACCCTGTAAGTTAATTAATTTTAAAAACAATCTCTTCTTCTTTTAAATTTCTAATAATTTCTATCTTTGCTTAAATAATTTTATGGGATATGAAAAAAATATTAATATTCGTTTCGTACATATTGTTAATTTTTAACAGTAATAGTTTTTCGCAAAACATAAAAAAACATGTATCGTGGAAATACTCTGTTGTTAAAATTTCAGAAAGTGAGTACGACTTAGTTTTTACAGGGACAGCTGAAAAAGATTGGCATTTTTATACTTTAAAAGATGAATTAAATCCATTAACAATTACATACGAAAAATTAAACGATTTTAAAACAATTGGAAAAATTATTGAAACACCTGCTCCAAAAAAAGAATACGATAGTTTAATGGAAGCAAATCGTTCGTTTTATGAGCATAATGGAACATTTAAACAACGTGTAAAAGCACTTTCAAATAAACCATTTGTAATTAAAGGAACTATTGAATACCAGGCCTGTATTTTAGATGGAATGTGCGTTATGGAAAACCCCGATTTTTCATTCAAAATTGAACCACCATTAACCTTAAAACCAGATTCAATAACAAATGACACAACAAACTCCGCACAAACAATACAAACTGATTCAAACAAGGTTGATACAAGTTTAGCAAAAACCGACAACGTAAAAGTTGACACTAATGTTCCCGGAACAAATGATTCGTTATTGTGGCTATTTGTTTTTTCCTTTTTAGCTGGATTAGCAGCAATTTTAACACCTTGTGTTTTTCCGATGATTCCAATGACAGTTTCATTTTTTATGAATAACTCTGAAAATAAACGAAAAGCAAAATTTCAAGCATTTGTTTATGGTATTTCAATCATTTTAATATATACTGTAATAGGCACTATTGTTGCAGTTACCTTAGGAGCAAATTTTGCTAATTTTTTAAGTACTCATTGGTTACCAAACATTTTTTTCTTTTTAATTTTTATATTTTTTGCTGCCTCGTTTTTTGGTATGTTCGAAATTACACTCCCATCATGGATGGTAAATAAAGCAGATGCTAAATCGGAAAAAGGCGGAATTCTTGGTTCATTCTTTATGGCATTTACTTTAGTTTTAGTTTCATTTTCGTGCACTGGACCAATTGTGGGTGCAATTTTAGTAAAATCTGCAGGAGGTCAAATTTTAGAGCCTATAGTAGGAATGTTTGGGTTCTCATTAGCTTTTGCTTTGCCATTTGCAACATTTGCGTTTTTTCCATCATTATTAAATAGATTGCCAAAATCAGGTGGATGGCT
The DNA here is from genome assembly GCA_036171595.1 of Bacteroidales bacterium. Taxonomy (GTDB): domain Bacteria; phylum Bacteroidota; class Bacteroidia; order Bacteroidales; family GWA2-32-17; genus GWA2-32-17. The sequence goes on along the minus strand of JAVHRJ010000117.1, from coordinate 22,552 downwards.
AAATTCTGTTAAAGTAGTTCTTGGATTTTTAGAACTTGCTTTAGGTTTAAAATTTTTGAGTATTGCCGATCAAACTTATCATTGGGGAATTTTAGATAGAGAAGTATATTTAGCGTTGTGGATAATAATTTTTACATTAATGGGATTTTACTTGTTAGGTAAATTAAAATTTGCTCACGATAGCGAATTAAAGCATATTGGTGTTCCACGTTTACTTTTGTCTATTGTTACATTTTCTTTTGTTATATATATGGTACCTGGCATGTTTGGTGCTCCATTAAAAGTTTTATCGGGATATATGCCACCACAAAGCAGTTTAGATTTTGATGTTGTGCGTATTGTTAGAGAAAATGGTGGTTCTAATAACTCTTCAGAAAATAAAAACTTATGCGAATTACCTAAATATGGCGAATTTCTTCATTTACCGCATGGAATAGAAGGGTATTTTGATTACAATCAAGCATTGGCTTGCTCAAAAAAATTAAACAAACCTATTTTTATCGATTTTACTGGTCACGGCTGCGTTAATTGTCGACAAATGGAAGCAAATGTTTGGTCGAACCCTAAAGTTTTAGAAAAATTAAAAAACGATTTTATTGTTGTAGCACTTTATGTTGACGATAAAACAGAACTTCCCGAAAAAGAATGGATTACATCAAAATATGACGGAAAAGTAAAAACAAGCATTGGGAAAAAGAATGCCGATTTACAAATTTCGAAGTATAATGTTAACGCTCAACCATATTATGTTTTGCTCGATACAAATGGTGAAATATTGGTTTCGCCACGTGCATACGACTTAAATATTGATGCTTTTATTGAATTTCTAGACAAAGGGTTAACTGAATTTCAAAAAAGATCTAAATAACTTATAAATAATAATTTTTACAAATATTAATAAATTTAAGAATAAAAATATTGTTTAAATTTGAAACTTAATAATCCATTCTCAACAAATAATAATGAGCGAATTCGATATACGCGAAGATAACATCGATAATAACGACAATGAAATTGAACGCAAATTGCGTCCAAATGAATTTGAGTTTTTTTATGGACAAGATAAAGTAGTTGAGAATTTAAAAGTATTTGTTGAAGCTGCTAAAATGCGTGGCGAATCGCTTGACCATGTTTTACTGCATGGTCCTCCAGGATTGGGAAAAACTACTCTTGCCAACATTATTGCAAATGAACTTGGTGCAGGTTTAAAAATCACTTCGGGGCCCGTATTAGATAAACCAGGCGACCTTGCTGGTCTTTTAACAAATCTCGAAAAAGGCGATGTTTTATTTATCGACGAAATTCATCGATTAAGTCCAGTAGTTGAAGAATATTTATATTCAGCAATGGAAGATTATCGTATTGATATAATGTTAGATAAAGGACCAAGTGCACGTTCAATCCAAATAACACTTAATCCTTTTACATTAATTGGTGCAACAACGCGCTCTGGATTATTAACTAGTCCACTTCGCGAAAGATTTGGAATTAGAATGCATCTCGAATATTATTCTTCCGAAATTCTTGATAAAATAATAAAACGCTCTGCAAGTATTTTGCAAGTTGTTATTTTTGATGATGCATCGTACGAAATTGCACGTAGAAGTAGAGGAACGCCTCGTATTGCAAATGCACTTCTTCGACGAGTTCGTGATTTTGCTCAAGTTAAAGGCAACGGGCAAATTGATTTAAATATTACAAAATATGCTTTAGATGCATTAAATATTGATAAATACGGACTCGACCAAATGGACAACAAAATTTTATTGACAATAATAAATAAATTTAAAGGCGGTCCAGTTGGATTAAACACAATAGCCACTTCTGTTAGCGAAGATGCTGGAACCATTGAAGAAGTTTACGAGCCATTTTTAATACAAGAAGGATTTTTAAAAAGGACTCCACGCGGAAGAGAAGTTACAGAGTTTGCATACAAACATTTAGGAATGAAATTACCAGGCAACGAACAAACATTATTTCAATAATGAAAAAACATTTATTAATAATTGCATTTTGTTTTTATTTTGTTGGTTGCATAAGCGAATGGGACCGAAAATTAGATGAAAAAACAATTGACACAGAAATTTTTGGAAAAACAAACGTATTTAATTCCAAGAATGTTAAATTGAAAATTGCAGAATATAAAAACCTAATTACAATCACCTTAGACTACAAACTACCAAAAAACATTGACTTGCCTATAGATAGTTTTTATGGTGACACATTAACAGAAACCAGATTCTTTTTAAAATTATTTAGTAACGGTAAAGAATTAACAATTAACAATAATGTAATTGGGTATAACAGCTATTTTAACTCTTTAATTGATACAAATATTATTATTTTACCATTTGATAAACAAAATATATTACCACGCTATCATAGCGAAATAAAAATTCCAATGAATTTATTTCACAATTTAAAAGCTGGCGAACAAATAATTGAAGGCGAATTATTTATTAAAAAGTTTTATGGAACTCACTATGATAAGCAAACTAAAGAAACTACAGATTTAGAAATAGAAAACAATGCGATTAATGGCAAAGTTAAATTTCACATTGATGTTCCTGAAATATACTTAACTACAATATATGGTAATGGCATAGAACTTAGAAACGACGACAAGTTTTCGCCATCAGGAATGGATTTTTCTTTTAGAGAAGGCTATCCCGATATTTATTGGCAAATTTATTATCCAGCAACAAGCGAAAGCGATTTTTCTTTCCCTTATTGGCGTTCAAACGAAGCCAGAAACTCTACAAACTACGAATATACTGATACCATTTACCTATACCACTTCTCGAACACCGATAAATTTAAAATTGGCGTTTACGATCGCGACGACCTATCGCGTGATGATTTTTTAGGCGATTGGTTTGGTTCGCTAAACGAATTAGTTTCCAATAACTACAAATCTCTAAAGTTTGATAACCTAAAATGGTTTCAAATTAAAGTAAAAAATCAGGGATGCATAAACAAAAAATAGATATTGAGCAATTTGTTATTATTGTTGCAGGTGGGTTAGGCCTAAGAATGGGAACCTCAACACCTAAACAATTTCTTTGTATTAAAAACACGCCTATATTAATTCATACTATTCAAAAATTTTATAATTACAATCCATTAATTAACATTATTTTAGTTTTACCAAACGAACATTTTTCTACTTGGGAAAACCTATGCACAAAACACAGTTTTAACATTAAACACATTATAATTGAAGGTGGCGAAACTCGCTATCAATCTGTAAAAAACGGATTAAACGCAATTTCGTCAAAAGGATTAATTGCTGTTCATGATGCCGTTAGACCATTAGTTTCTATAAATTTAATTGAAAAGTGTTTTTACGAAGCTAATAAAAATGGAAATGCAATTCCATGTATTGGAGTTAACGAAACCACTAGAGAAATATTACCAGATGGAAGCAAGCAACTAAACCGAAATAACATAAAACTTATTCAAACACCACAAGTTTTCGAATCTGAAATGTTACAAAACTCCTACAAACTACCATTTAACAATAGCTTTACCGACGATGCTTCAGTTGTAGAAAAAGCAGGCTATAAAATTAATTTAGTAGAAGGTGAAAAACAAAACATTAAAATTACAACTGATTTTGATTTAAAATTAGGTGCATTTTATATTGATTTATAACAAATGACAAGTAAATTTATTTTAATATTTATTATAACAATATTTAGTGCTAATGTTTTCTCTCAATCAATAATTGATACAATAATTACAAACAATTTAGATACAATAGCTTGCCAAGTTACTTATGTAAATAATTATTCTATATTTTACAAGTATCGTAAAAAAAATAAGATTAAAGATAGTATTATACAAAGAATAAATGTAAGCAAGCTAACCGTTAATAATAAAAATGTTACAATGCTTGAAGAAAAAAAAGATAATGGAATTAATGATTATTTTAAAAAATCGAAGCTTTTAAAAACTTATGAAACATTATTATTAACTAATAATACGGACAGTGTTTTAAAAATATTAGCAGACAGTACATTTACTTTCAAAAAAGTCGATTATTTCCTTATTGCTTCAAAAATTCAAAATTTTGCAAATCAATACAGATGTAAATTAATATTTGCCTCAAACATTCAACACAACAACACCTACAGCGTTAATATTAAATTATATGACGCAACTGATAAATATTATAAAAAAGTCTTAAATAGCTACAAAAAAGAAAAAATATACTTTTTACGTACTGATAATAATTTTGAACAAAAAGAATACACTTTTAAATTAAACAACAATAAAATAACTTTAAAAAAGAATGATTATTACACTTGCAATTATAACGTAAATGATAGTTCTTTAGTAATTAAGCAGGATAATTTAGGGTTTAACAATATGAAAATTAATGATTCTACAAAAATTAATAAATATTTTTTTGTAGGTGACGCAAGTCAATACGGCAAAATAGCAAAAAAAGATATTGCTGTTTTTGGAGCAGCAATATTAACTGGAGCAATAGGTGGATTAATTATTGTTGGAACTTCTAGTAATTATTATTCTATTAGTAATTTTATTGGAGAATTCATGAAAACAAACATTGACAATTTTGAATATAACAATGCACAACCAATAAAATCTAATACCAATTAAAACCCATTTTTTTAATACATTATCTAAAAAAAAGCCTTCAATAATGAAGGCTTTTTTATTTTTTTAAATTTATTAATTTTCAATTTCTCTTTTGCCAGTCCCCAAATAAATATCCTTAATTACATTAGTTCCAGAAATAACATTAAAATTTATTCCACCAGGAGTTATTGCAACACCATCACCAGCTCCTGTAATGTAATTTTTACCTGTATAACCTGTTCCACCATTAGTTAACTGAATACCTACTAATTGTCCATTATTTGGTGTGTTTGATACTGCTGTAGCGCCAGCACCAAGTCCAGGAACAGAAGCTGTAATTGTTACAGTTGGTTTTGAAATATATCCTTTCCCTGCATTAGTTATTGTTATACCTGTAATATTACCATTTGTATTATTTGTAACTACTGCTTTGGCGTTTATATTATAAGTATTAATGTTTAATGTAGCATTAGCAAAAGTATATCCAGTTCCACCATTAGTAATAGAAATTCCAGTTACAGAGCCATTAGAATTTAAAACTGCAACTGCTGTTGCACCAATTCCATCTCCTGTAATTACAACATCTGGAGTGTTTGTATAACCTAAACCTTGAGTATTTACAGTAATATTTGTAACAGTTCCAGCAACAATAGTAACTGCACCTAAAGTAGCATTATTTGTAAAAGTTCCAATTGCTCCTGTTGGTGCACCAATTGTAACATAAGCAGGAAGCACATTAGGTATATTACTTGGAGTAAAATTTGTTCCATACATTGTTCTAATAGTTTGAACACCATCAACATTTTGTCCGTTTAAAACAGACAACAATAAATTCTGATTTGTAGCATAATCCGACACCTCTAATTTAATAGGTAAACCAGTAGCAGTGCCAGGAACCTGTAAAGAATAATTTCCATTTGCATCAACAGCACCATTTGAACTAAAATCGCTATAAACTATTTTAATTATTCTTCCAGCTTGGTCCTGATTTATTGTACCACCTGTTGGGGTTGTAAAATCTGTAAATAATGGACTAGTAACATCAATTGCACAATTTACAACTACCGATGTTGGAAATTCACGAGTATTATTTGTTAAATCTGACTCATAAGTAACTTTACCATTAATAGTTGCCATTGTTGCTCCTGAAGTAGGAAACATTGGAGCTATAGTAGAAGCTAACCTAGTAAGAGTTGAAGCATCTTGTCCAGTAGGAAAAGCTGGAGTTAAATCTGCAATAATATCTACAGTTGAATGACCAGCAAGTTGAACATTAACAGTTACATTACCAATTCTCATGTTGTCGAAAACAGCTATACCGTCTGCACCAGTTGTTACTGTTAACACTTTACCATTTTGAAGTGCAGAAACTGTAGCTCCTGAAGCATTTGTACTGCCAATTGATTTTCCATTTGCTGCATTTCCAACAGAAACCACATTAACGCTATAATGTATTACACCACCAACTTTTAAAAGCGAATCCTGAAGTCTAGCATAATTTGCGTCTATTGTAGCCTGAAGATTTATTGCATCTTCCTCGGTAAACTTATCTTTTTTACATGAAGTAAAATAGCATGCTGTGAGTGCAAATGCTATTAAAACAAAAACAAATTTTAAATTTTTCATAATGTTAATTTTTTATTAATAATAACTAATTTTTACAAATATATGCATATTTTAATATTTAACAAATATTATATATATTTGTTTAAATTTCAAACATTATAATCTATGAAAAATACGACATTTTTACTCATCATTTCATTTATGTTATATACTTCTATTTCTTTTGGACAAGACAATCCAACACATTATGGCGTAAAGCTTGGAATAGTTAATAGCACAATGGCAAAAAATTGTCAAACTACAAGTAATAACCGTATTGGGTTTACTGTTGGTGGCTTTGCAACTTACAATTTTAAAAAATCATTTATAGTTGAAGCAGACTTATTGTATTTACAGCAAGGTATAACAAACTCGCTTCCTTTAACTGTTAAAGATTACCCAACTTCTACAAATATTTGTTTTCACACATTAGAAGTTCCTGTTTTATTTATTTATAACCCTAAAGATGTAGATGGAATCTCTCCTCGGATATTTGTAGGACATTCTTTTGGTTATATTTTAAGTTCAATTGCAACAAACAGATTACAATTTGATACAGCTCCAACAAAATATTTTTACACTAAGGAAGATGTTACAAATAAATTTAACAATATTGATTTTGGTGCTATATTAGGAATTGGCGTTAGCTTTAAAGCTGGTTCACATAATTTAGTATTAGATGCTAGTTACAAATTTGGTTACACAAATATTAACACTTCAGCTTTTGATAAATATTCTAACAATGCTTTAACAATAACCGCTGGTTTAACTTTATAATATTATTCGTTTTGAGTTAACCCATTCCAACCTTGTGCTGTTATTGGTATTTTATTGCCATCAGCAGAAATAATATTTAATCCTTCAGAAATTTCGGATATTTTGCCAATAATACTTATTTCTTTAATGTTTTTTATTTTTTCGTAGTCATTTATCGAAATTGTAAATAAAAGTTCATAATCTTCACCACCGTTTAAAGCGGCTACCTCAGCTGCGACATTGAATTCTTCAGCCATACTGCACGTTGTTATGTCAATAGGTATTTTTTCAGAATAAATTTTACAACCAACATTAGAATTGTGGCAAATATGCATTATTTCTGAGCTTAAACCGTCCGAAATATCAATCATTGAAGTTGGTTTAACATTTATTTCTGCCAATTTTTTAACAATATCAGCACGTGGTTCAGGTTTTAACTGTCGCTCTAGAATATACTCATGTCCCGAAAAATCGGGTTGAACGGTTG
>JAVHRJ010000117.1:0-14999 GCA_036171595.1 Bacteroidales bacterium | reverse complement strand
GACAAATTTACTGCAACAGCCTTGTATCCAAGATGTTTTAAAGGAGTGTAAATTAAATTAAAATGTATTCCTTCAACTAACAAATCGGTAGTTATAAGTATTTTCTTTTTGTTATAATAAAGTACAGCAGCATCATCACCAATACCTTTTATAGTTGATTCATTTTTAATTTCTATTGATTTTGTAAGATGCTCAATTAGTCCAAATTCACCGAGCTCTGAAATTTGCGTTTCGTCGTTTTCTGATTTCATCTGTTTATTTTTTTATACGCTGATTAATGCTGATATTTATGATTTTTTTATGCAAAAATTATAACAACTCGTCACTTATTTTATTTTTATTCGTTTTATCTACGTCGTTTTTTCTGTTTTATTCTTTTGTATTTTATTTCAGCTACTTCCCAATCTTCCAGCGTATCAATATCTTGAACTTCCATTTCTGATAAAATTATTGCTCCAGCATTTTTAGAAAACAAAGTTTTTTGTTTGTAAAATTCTTTAGTCGTCATCCAGTAAAACTGTCCGCTATCGTGATAAGTAGGCATTAAATCTTGCGAACGTTTTAAATAGTTTTCAGGATTTATCATGCTTAATTTATCATTTTCAATTTTTAATGCTCTTTGTATTGGATAAGAATATTTAAGAACTGGAAAAACCGAATCAAATCCTTTTTTAGTCAATAACTCAAATCCTTCTTTTAATCTAACTGGAGTAACAAATGGAGCTGTTGCAAACAAAACACAAAAATTATCAAATTCTATCCCCAATTTTTTATAATTATCAAGCACTTCTATAATAACATCAGCAATTACTGCAAAATCATTTGCTGTTTTATCGCTTCGCATAAAAGGAACCGACGCACCATGTTTTTTAGCTATTTCAACAACTTTTTCATCATCTGTTGAAACCATAATCTCATCAAACAACTTTGACTCAATAGCCGATTTTATTGAATAAGATATAATAGGCTTATTTAAAAACAACTTAATATTCTTTTGATGTATGCGTTTGCTTCCACCACGTGCAGGAATAATTAATAAATTTCGCATATAAATAATTTATTTTGCTGATTATTAATAAATAATCTTTTGCAAATTTAATCATTATTTATAGCTTGTCAAAAACAACAAATATTTTAAATCTATTAAATTTTTCTCTTAAAACAATTTGCTAAATGAAATTTATTTGGGCAATTGATTTAAAAAATCGTTATAAGCTTTTATAAAGTTTTCGAGGTGTAATAACATGTTTTTTGTTTCGTGCATAATTCCGAGATATAACATAGTTGTACGAGTATTAATTTCAGAATCTTTTATTAATTTAAGTTGATTATTACGACGACTATCAACAAGCATTATAATATTATTTACACGTTGTTGAAATACTTGCAAATCAATATTTTTATTTTTTATTTGTGCTATTGACAATTCAAATATTTCTTTAATTTGCTTTTTTATTAATTTAAGTTCATTAAATTGTTCAGAAGGTATTGGATTGTGAACGTTGTTAACATGAGTATATGCAGGATTAGTAATATAATTAAGACAATAGCCTATTTCTCTAACATAATCGTATATTTGAATTGAATTTGTTCCAGAAATTAATAAATCGTTATTTAAATTTTTAAACGTATTAATTGCTCTTGTTTTTAATTTTTTAGTTTGTTTATTCATATTAGTTACTTCTTTAGTTAGTTTTTTAAGTAACTTTCTATTTTCATCATCAAGAGCATCAATTGTTTCAGAATAAATTTCAGGAATTTTAGAAATAATAATTATCGATTGCTCGTTTGTAAGCTCAGATAACTCGCTTGGTGTTTTTGGTAAATAGGCTTCAACTTCATCTTTCTCGATATTTTCATCTTCAATTTTTTTGTGCATAATTTTAGTGCGATATAACAAATAAACAGAAAAAGCAACCATAATAATAACACCAAAAACACCTCCAAAATATAAAATTACCGCCACAACCGCTGCTGCAATAAATGCCATTAATGCAGTAAAAAACCATCCACTAATTACAGTAGCAACACCAGTAATTCTATATACAGCTGACTCGCGACCCCATGCACCATCGGCTAAAGAAGTTCCCATTGCAACCATAAAAGTAACATAAGTAGTTGAAAGTGGTAGCTTTAACGATGTTGCAGATGCAATTAAAATACTTGCAACAACTAAATTTACAGATGCTCTAATTAAATCGAACGAAGCATTTAAATCTTCACCATTTTGAACATTGTTATAATTTTGTTTTTCGAATCGTTTTTCTAAAAAAGTAAAAACTACTTTTGGGAAAACAGCTTTTATTCCATTTTGCATTGATACCGCACTTTGAACTAATGTACGTGCCACTATTGATGAACCCCAGCGTTCGTCACCTTCGCTTTGACGACTAAGTTGAACAGTTGTTTGCACTACTGTGCGTGCCTTACGCGATAAAAATATTGTAACAACCATTACTAAACCCGCAATTAATAAAAAATAAACATCAGTTGGCACATCGCCTTTTAATCCAATCATATTATATGTATCAGGGCTTGCTCCTGAAGCATGCCAAAGTTGATACGATTTAAATCCGGCCATTGGCGCTCCAATAAAATTTACTAAATCGTTTCCTGCAAAACTCAATGCTAAACCAAAAGTGCCGGAAAGCACTACAAGTTTAAATACATTTAATTTAAATAGCCAGTGTAATATTTGTAAAATAACTGATAAAAAAACAAATGACCCAATAACCATAATAATTTTATTATCGGCAATCCATGTTTTTACATATTCTGAAACAAAAGAAGTATCGCTCAAACCTTTTAACATTATAAAAAGTAAAATTGCAGTTAGTGCAAACCCACCAAATATACCCGATGTGTATTTTATGTTTTTCTGATAATTAAAAGTATAAATTAACCTAACAATATACTGAACTACAATACCAACAATAAAAGCAACAACTACTGAAATTAATATACCCGAAATAATTGCTAAAGCTTTTTCAGTATTTATGTAATTACCTAACTCACTAAAAGAATGATGTGTTTTTGCCAACTTTATAACTGAAATTGCTACTGCAGCGCCAAGTAAATCAAAAACTATCGAAACTGTTGTAGATGTTGGTAAGCCTAAAGTATTAAAAAAATCGAGCAATAAAACATCAGCAATCATAACTGCTAAAAATATTATTATTATTTCGGAAAAAACAAACTGCTCTGGGTTAAAAATACCTTTACGAGCAACTTCCATCATACCTCCCGAAAATAGCGACCCAATAATTACTCCAGCCGAAGCAATTATTAGAATAACCCTAAACGATGCTGTTTTTGAACCTACTGCAGGACCTAAAAAATTTACTGCATCATTAGCTACTCCAACTGTTAAATCGGTAACTGCAAGCAATCCAAGTATGATAACTATTGCTAAAAAATACCACTCCATAAATTTATTTTTTATATTTATGCAAAAATAAATTTAATAAACGAGTAGTTTAACTTTTATACTTTAAGAAATTGTTAAGTTTATGTTAAGTATTTTAATCAATTATTGTTATTAACAAAATTACAATTTATACTGGTATTTACTTAAACAAATATCTTCTCTTTTTCGCATTTCTGCCTTTTCGGTTTCATTTTTGTCGTTATAGCCAAGTAAATGTAATACTCCATGTATTATTACTCTTAATAATTCTTGTTTTTCTGACACTTTAAAAATTACTGAATTTTCTTGAACTTGATTTAAACTTATAAATAAATCGCCAGAAATAATATTATTTTCATTATAATTAAAAGTAATAATATCAGTATGATAATTGTGATTTAAATACTTTTTATTTATTTCGAGAAGTTGCTTTTTTGATGTAATAATTACTGAAATGTTTCCAGTAATTTTTTCTTCATTTTCGATAATTTGTTTAATCCAGCTATAAACATCTCGTTTTTGGCCATTTAAAACTTTTGACGAAATTTTATAAAACTGAACGGAAACTGGCATTAGCTAAATCTTTATTTTCAAACAAACTTTAGTGCCATTTTCTTCGAATGATATTTCATCGACAAGGTGCGACATTAAAAAAATGCCACGACCATGAGGTTTTTCAATGTTTTCGGGCGAAGTTGGGTCGGGTAATTTATTAAAATCGAAACCGTTTCCTTGATCTTTCACTTTAAACCAAAAATATCCTTCCTCAATTCCATAATTTAAAATTACTTCTTTCGATTCATCTAATTTATTTCCATGAATTATAGCATTATTAACTGCTTCGACCATAGCAACTAAAAGGTTGCCATAAATCTCAGAGCTTAAATTTTGTTTAGCAGATACCTCATCTACTAACTTTTCAACTATATTGATGTTTTCGATTTTTGATTGAAATCTTATTTCTTCTTTCATGATATCTATTCGTTTATGTGAATCATGTATTCTTTATACTTGTTATTGTAATACTTTGTTAGTTTAATTTTACTCCCTTCGAGCATTTCATTATAGTGCGAATTTACTCCTTTATACTTAAAAATTTGCTCCGGGTTACTTATTTTATTATTTTTTCCTTCGTTCGATTCTCTTTTGTTTTCTGTTTCTCGCTCCTGATCTGATTTTTCGGCTTCTAAAAGTCGTGTTAAAATTTGTTCCTGACGTAACATTGTTTGAGGTGTAATGTTTTTATTTACAATATCTTTTTGAACATCATTAACCATTGATTTTATTTCTTTAAGTTGCTTGGCGGTTTCGGGACTTAACCCTCCATTTTGCATAAGCTGGTTAAGCATTTGATTAAACTTATCTTGCATCGATATCATTTTTCCAATTTGTTCATTCATCGATTTTCCATCTTTTTTGCCATCGCCTTTTTTAAGTTGATCTATCATTGATTGCATTTGCGATTTTATTGATTTCTGCATGCTTTTCATTTGCGACATATTTGGCTTACCATTTCCTGGTTTTTTACATTTTCCACCACTACATTGCGATTGTGATTGTTTTTGCATTTGATCAAGCATTTCGCCAAGCAAAAGCGCGAGGTCATTTGCATTTGTCATTATATATTGTTGATTAGTTTTTGCCATTCCAATATTTCTATCATCAAAATTAGTTAAAGTTTGTTCATTTAGCTTTTTTATCTTTTTTAATTTACTGTTAATTTCAGAACCTATCATTGGTGAACGAGTTGCAAGTGCTGCAAGCGAATCTTTAATAATTTGGAAATCGCTATTTAGCTTTTTTTGTTTTTCATAATTTTTCATATAAGCTGGGTCGTTATAATTAACCTTACCCAATTGTCCCATTAAATCTTCTATATCAAACGAAAATTTTTCAAGATTATCTATTATTTGTTTTAAATTTTCTGTGTTTTCACTTTCTTGTTCCGATTCATTTTCTTGCATCATTTCTTGCATTTTCTGCGACATGTTTTTCATTTGCTCTGCACTCTTTTTTTGGCTATTTGATGCACTTTTACGACTATTTTGTTTTAAACTTTCCTGCGAATTATTAAGCTCATTGTTTATTTCACTTTTTTCTTGCTGAAAATCTTTTAAATCCATTGGCTCTTTAAGTTCTTCATTTTTTTTCTGAAGCTCATCATATTTTTTCATTAAATCGTCGAACTTTTGCTCTTGCTGTTTTTGTTGATTTAAAAGTGAATCGAGTGAATTATTTTTATCTTTTGTTTTTTCAGATAATTTATCTTGTTCTTGAGATAATTTTTCAAGTTCCTTTGAAATGCTTTCAGTTTTTTCTTCAATATCCATGCGCTTTAGCATTTCCATATTTCTGTCGAGTTCTTTATTTAAATCATCATAGTTCATTTTCATTTGCTCGGCAATATTATTTAATTTGTTACGATCGAAATTATCCATAAGTTTTTTTAACTCGTCCATTAGTTTTTTCATTTCATCGTCCATAATATTTTCGAGCAAATCTTCTACTTGTTTTTGTTTATCGAGCAATTGTTTGTCTTTTTCAGAAAAAGTATTTACAAAATTATCTTTCTTTTTATTTTCTAACGATAATTCTTTTAATAATTGTTCGAGTTGATTTTGCTGATTAACAATGTCTTGCATTTTTTTTGTTTGTTCCCAAGAGTTGTTTTTATTATTTAAAAGGCTTTCTTGTAATTTTTTAATATCTCGCTTAATATCTTCGCTAAGTTTAGACGATGTTTTTAATTTTTCTTCAATATTTTTATTTGCATTTTCGCGAAACTTTTCGAGTTCGTTTGCCGATGGAATTTTATATGTTTTAATAGCAGAGCGACTCGATTTACTTCCGTGCACCCCATCATTATCGTACACTTCAAAATAATATTCAACTTCAGTTCCTAACTCTTTTAATGTACTAAAATCGTATGCAAAATAAAATTCTTGAAATTTTGAGTTTTTGTTTATTGGCAACAAAATAGTTTTTAAAGAATCATTTGAATTAGATGTTTTATAATTAAATGTAAGTTTATTAAAACCATAATCATCATTTACAGTTCCTTTAAAATAGTATGTTCCCATTTGCAAGCTATCGGTAATAAACTCACAATTAATTGCAGGATATAAATCGGGAATTACATTTACATTATATTTTATTGGTTGATACGACTTTATAAAACTATTTGCCAACTTAATTGAATAAACTGATGAATTCATAAACTTAAATGAAGTATAAAACTGCTCGTTGTTATTTTTAACTTCTCTATTAACACTATCGTTAATAAAAAAATTAACAATTTGCACATTAGACGTATTAAAAGTCCATTTAACTAAACTTCCACAAGGTATGGTAAAATCACCTGTATTTTCGAGCACAAAATCGCTTTCGCCAGTATATTGCGGAACATCAATTTCGACTTTAAACCCAGTAATAACAGGTGGTGGCAACACTTTTAAATTATAGTTATTTGAAAAATAATCATCGGCTGTAAACTTAAAATCTAATGAATTATTTACGCTTTTAAGATTATATTTAAAGGTAGATTTTGAAGTTCGTTCGAGTATAATTTTATTACTCCCAATAACAACGTACACATTTTTGGGCACATATTTTCCTTCAATTCGAATGTTCAAATCAAAATCTTTTCCTTGCTCAACACTTAAAGTGTCATTTTCTAAAATAAAATTAAACGGTGGTGCTGGAGCATAAAAAATACTGTGATTAATTAAACGAGTTGACCCATCTTTAATTATTTGTGGCCAAACAATGTAAATAGTAGAAAAAATCACTAAAGCTAGACTTAAATATGTAAGATATTTATAATTAACCCGAACATTAATTGCACTTTCGAAAGGTAAAATTTTTAAAGTAGAAATTTTATTTTCAATACTTGCAACAAGCAATTGCTGAGAATAAGCTTTGCTTTGCTGCATTTCGGCAAGCTCTAATATATTTAGTAAACGATCGCTAATTTGTGCAAAATGCAACGAAATAATTTTTGCAGCTTGTTTATGTGAAATTACTTTACCTATTTTAAAAAGTTGTAATATAGGCACCATAATATATTTAGCAAAAACTACTATATATGACAATAACATTAAGTAGAATAATATTGTGCGTGTTATTATATTTGAATTTTGAAAATATTCGAAAATAAAAGCTATTAAGGCTGTTGTTATGTAAACAAAACACGACAATAACAAACCTCGTAACAATTCGTTTCGATAATACTTTCGAATAAACGTATCAAGTTTAATAATTAATATATTATATTCGTTTCCCATTTAATTAGAGCCCGATAACCAATATTCTGGATTTTGTTTTATAGTGCCATGCCAAATTTGAAGTTCTATTATAGTTTTATTCTCATCTTCATTATCTGTAAATACTATTCCAATTTTTTGTTTTGTTTTAACTTTTTCGCCAACGTTAACAGATACTTCTTTAAGATTTGAATAAACAGTTAAAAAATCGCCATGTCGAATTATTATCGTTTTGTTTTTACCTGGAATAGAAATAATTTTGCTAATTACTCCATCAAAAATAGCACGAGCCGACGAACCTTGTGTTGTAGATATATAAATTCCATCGTTTTTTATTTTTATTCCTTTTAAAACTGGATGTTCGTGTTCGCCATAAGTACTTGTTATAACACCACGCTCAATAGGCCAAGGAAGTTTCCCTTTGTTTGCGTCAAACTTATTAGAAACAATTTGTTCGGCAGGAGTTAAATTAAATACTGATAATGTTTTTGTCTTAACTTCAACAATAGGCTTTACTGTATTATTATTTAATTCAACTTTTGAATTATTTTTTGCAATTTGTTCTTTAAGCTCCTTCTCTTTCCTACGCTTTTCTTTTAATGCTTTTTCTTTACGTGCAACCTCAGCTTTTCTTATTTCTTCGGAAATAATGTTATTAATTATACTTTTTAATTTTTGATCGGCTAATTTTTGCTCAGCAAGTTTATTTGATAATTCTTTTTCCTTAGACTTAAGAGTTTTAAGCATTTGAGCTTGTTCAACTTTTTCAGAAGTAAGTTGATTTGTTTCTTGTTTCTCTTCGTTTAATAAATTTTCTTTATCGTTTTTTTTTGTTTGCAAGTCATTAACTTTTTGCGATAGCTCTTGCTTAGTGCTAACTATTGCTTCCATTTGTTTTTTTCTAAAATCTGCATATTGTTGCAAATATTTTAAACGACGATATGCATTATTGAAATCTTTTGCAGAAAGAATAAACATTAATTTATCGTATGATGTTTTAGTTTTATAAGCAAAAACTATCATTTTCGCATAATTATCTTTTAAATGCTGAAGATTTGTTTCAAGATTATTAATGTTTTGTTGGTTTTCGTTAATTTTTCCATCAAGAGATTGAACTTCATTTGTAATTGTGTTTACGAGCTCTTGCCTAACATTAATTTTTTTATTTAAAATCATCAATTGATTCATTGATATTTTTTTATCGCGCTGTGTTTTTTTAAGAAGGCTATTGGTATATTTTATTTCTTCTTGAGTTTTTTTATGTTTTTTTTCTAGCTCAGAGCGATTTTGAGCAAAAACTGTTATTGAAAAAACAGTTAACAAAATACAAATAATATATTTCAACAATTTAATCATTCTACTCTTTTATATTTATCTGAAATTTTAAATGGGAAGCTAACATCAGAATTAACAGTAATTTTATTATATTTAATTTCTGCATTCATTTGTTTTTGTGCTGTTTCAATTTGCATTTTAATAACAGAGGGCATAACTTTATAATTAACATCAATAAAGTCAGAATATTGAATATTCAGCGTTCTTTTTTCATTATAATCGATTACTGATATGTTAGAAATTTTAAACATATTGGGTAAAATACTTAAAGTTTCTACAATAAAATCAACAGTTTTATTTTTTTTAATATACTTTTTAATTTTATGTTTGCGCTGTGTTTTTAAAACATATAAGTTAGAGTCGGTTGTTGAAATAAATGTTTTTCTATAAAATCTTTCTTCTTTATTATCAGTATTCAATTTCTCGTTGTTTTCTTCATCGGTATCGGAATATAAGAATATTTCGTTTGTAAAAATTGCCTGCAAATCATTAAACGACAAATCAGTTTGAAATTTATTATCAAAATATTCGTATGTTTTAGAAGAATATTCGTTTTTTAGCTTATTCATAAACATAATACTGTCGGGTGTAAACTGAATTCGTGCTACTTCAATGCCAAGTGCTGGAGTTAAGCTAATCCAAATAAGGCTATCTTTTTTAATTCTAAGGGTTCCTCCAATAGATTTATCAATATCGTCGAACTTAATATTTATATCAAATTTAATTGACAAAGTATTATATGGCAAATAATTACTAGTAACATTAGTATATAGTTTCCCAGCTCCCATTTGTCGCACTTTTTCTGAACTAATTATACGAGTAGTTTTGCACGAAATTAATGTAAATGCAATTACAAAAATCAGAAAAAACGTTAAATATTTTTTATTAATCACTGTTCGATTAGGGTTTTTAGCAATATTTTTTTATTTAAAAATTCAGAGCCTTTTCCAAGTTTAAAAGCTTCATTCCAAAGTTCGTTGGCTTTTTCTGTTTGTCCCAATTTATAAAGTATATCGCCATAATGTTCCACTACAACTGCATTATTTTTGCCTCCATAATTATACGACTTTTCAATTTCAGCAAGAGCATTTTGCAATTTGTTTTGTTTATATAATACCCAGGCATAAGTATCGAGGTAAGTATAATTTTCGGGCTCTAACTCAACACAAATTAAACTCATTCTTTCGGCTTTATCTAAACTATCGCCACGTATCGACAAATAATAACTATAGTTATTTAAAATAATTTTATTGTCTTTGTCAATTTTCAATACCTGCTCCATTGACTCATCAGATTCCTTTGTTTTTCCGAGTTTATTGTACACATCGGCGAGTATAGAGTACATATTTGCTTTAAGTTTTTGATTATCGGTAATCATTTCGACACCAATTTTTAAAGTTTCTTCGGCTTTATCGTATTTTTTTAATTGATATGCTGATAACCCATTAAAATAATTTATAATAGGTTGATTTGGGAAATACTCCAACGCCTCACTACTTTCATTATACATTGAATTATAGTCGTTTAACGAACTCTCAACATATAATAATTGTTCCCAAATAAGATATTTGCTTTTTTGGGATTTAGCAACTATCCTTAATTGTTCGCGAGCCTCTTCGGGTTTATTTTCTTTAATTAAATAATCGGCATAAAGAGTGTGTGGTTCAACACTTTCGGGATAAGTATCAATTAAAATTTTAAGTAATTGCGACGATTGGTCTTTAAGTTCTGGACTATCGTTGCTAAAATTTAAAAAAGTTATTAGCATTTTTATTTTAATATCAATGTCAACATCTGTGCTGGCAAATGCAATTTTTAATTCGTTAAAAGATTTTTCGTACTCTTTGTTAAGTCGATAAAAATCGGAAAGTGAAAGATGTACTAATCCATTGTGATCATCAATTTTAAGCATTTGTTGATATACTTCGCTAGCCTTTTCAAAATCGCCATCGGAAACATACGATTCGGCTAGCATTCCATAATATCTTACTTCACTTGGATTGCTTTCAATTAGTTTTTGAATTTCATTATACGCTTTAATTTTATTTCCTTTTACCAAATATATTCGTTCTTTTTCGAGCGAAACAGTTTCATTTACTCCAAAATTATTTTCGATAATTTCGTAATACTTTAAAGCATCGTCATACTTTTTTATATAGTTATATAAATTAGCTAGTTCGTATAAAAAATCGACTCTGTTAGAATTCGTTTTAAGTATTTCTTTATACACATCAATAGCTTGTTCTGGAT
Organism: Bacteroidales bacterium; assembly: GCA_036171595.1. Taxonomy (GTDB): domain Bacteria; phylum Bacteroidota; class Bacteroidia; order Bacteroidales; family GWA2-32-17; genus GWA2-32-17. The sequence goes on along the minus strand of JAVHRJ010000117.1, from coordinate 3,746 downwards.
TTTTTGTTTGTTTGTATAACACAGCTAACAATGCTTTGTACCAAGTATTTTCTGAGTTAAACTTAACTGCTAGTTTTGCATATTCAATTGCATTTTTATAATCTTGCTTTTGAATTAGAAGAGCCGACAATTCGTAATTTACAATAGCACTAGCAGGATTTAACTTTTTACACTTTTCAAATAACACAGTTGCCTCATCAAAATTACCAAGCATTTTAAGTTTTTCGGCTTCTAAAAAAGTATAAGTAAAATCGTAATCTTCGCGAGAGGTTAAATTACTATTATTTTGTTTACTGTGATTTAAAACATTACAAGAACTAAAAAATAAAGAACTAAAAACGACAATAATTAAAAAATAATTCCTAAAATTATATTGAAGAATATTCACTCGCAAGATGCGAGCGAATGAGGCGAATGAAGGGATATTCACTCGCAAGATGCGAGCGAATGAATGGGAGATGATGCGAGCGAATGAGAATATATTACAATAACAAATAACAAATAAATTCCAATTTTTAAAATATAAAAAATCAAAAAAATGCAAAAACAATTTGCTTTGAAACCTTTTTTCTTGAGTTTGTGAATTAATTGTCATTTATCTTTTGTGATTTGTTATTTTAGAATGATTATCTGTAAAGTGAAGTGTAGTCACCAATATTTACTTCCGATGATTTTCCATGGAATTCCGTATGATTACCAACAATAGAATTGTGTATTGTTATATCCTCAATATCTGAATAGCGCTGTACAATACTTTCGCGAATTATTGAATTTTTAATTTTAGTATGCATCCCAATGGAAACATAAGGTCCAATTACTGAATTTTCAATATGAGCATTATATCCTACAAAACAAGGTGGAATAATAACAGAATTAATAACTTTTGCATCGGGCATTATAAGTTCTTTTTTTGAGCTAAGCTCTAAAATTCTTTTTGTTGTTTGCAAAGTTGATTCTTTATTTCCACAATCGAACCACTCATCAACTTTACTTGTATGAAGTTTTAAGCCTTTGTTTTTCATGTTTTGAAGAGCGTCGGTAAGCTGATATTCTCCATTAACAACAATATTCTTATCGATTAAATATTGCAATTCGCTTTTTAAATTTTTGCCATCTTTAAAATAATAAATCCCAATAATTGCCAAATCGGATACTTTTGATTTTGGCTTTTCGATGAAATCAGTTATTGATCCATCTTTATCTAATTTAACAACACCGAAAGAACTTGGGTCATCAACTTTATGAACCCAAATTAATCCATCGCAATTATTTTCGAGTTTAAAATCGGCCCTAAAAAGAGTATCGGCAAATGCAACAATAACCTTACCCGAAAGTGATGGAGCAGCACATAAAACAGCATGAGCAGTACCAAGCGGTTGCGATTGATAATAAATTCGCGATTTAATTCCCATATCGCTTGCAATTGTGCATAAATTATCTTCAACTTCTTTTCCAAAATCGCCAATAACATAAGCAATTTCTTCTATTGGCTCCGACGAAATTTTAGCAAGAGCTTCTACTAATCTTTGTACAATAGGTTTTCCGGCAATTGGAATTAAAGGTTTTGGAACAGTAAGCGTGTGAGGACGCATCCGTTTTCCCATACCAGCCATTGGAATTATTATTTTCATTTGTTATCTTTTTTTAGACGCTGATTTACGCTGCTCTTTTATGATTTTTTTCTTTGACGCTGATTTACGCTGCTCTTTTATGATTTTTTTCTTTGACGCTGATTTACGCTGCTCTTTTATGATTTTTTTAATCTTAATAATCATAACAAATCTGCGTCTATTTTTTTTCAATCATAATGAACATAACAAATCTGCGTCTATTTTATTATTAAAATCCTAAATCGAAATTCATAATTATTAAATTTTTCCTGTGTGTCCAAAACCGCCTTCGCCACGCTGGGTTTCTTCGAGAATATTAACGTTTTCCCAATCAACGATTTCGTGCTTTGCAACAACCATCTGGCAAATACGCTCACCATTTTCAACTGTAAAATTTTCGGACGAAAGATTAACAAGAATTACACCAATTTCGCCTCTATAATCAGCATCAATAGTACCAGGGGTATTTAATACAGTAATACCTTTTTTTAAAGCCAATCCACTGCGTGGGCGAATTTGTGCTTCGTAACCTTTTGGTATTTCGATAAATAATCCTGTTGGAATAAGCTTTCGTTCTAAAGATTTAAGAATTACAGGTTCTGTTAAGTTTGCCCTTAAATCCATTCCTGCAGAATATTCTGTGCTATACGCAGGATTTGCGTGTTGCGACTTATTAATTAATTTTACTTTCATTGTTTTAAATTTAACCCGCTAAATTAAGGTAAAAAATTAGAAAATAGAAATTTGTGCTTTTATTAAATATTAAAAAAAATAATTGTAATTTTATAACAATAATTATTAAAAAACTTAAAAGCCATGACACTAATAAAAGTCCTTTCGTTATTTATTCTAATTTACGGAATAATAGGGTTACTATTTTCGATATTAAAAATTAGAAAAAAAGACAAATATGGAAATGTAACGGCTGAAAATAAAGCTATAAGCTTACCATTTCATAAAATTGCCTTAATAGCAGGTGCATGCGTATTTTTTATTGCTATGATTATTGTAAGAATTGGTGCTCAAGATGCAGGTGTTTTAGTAACTCCAAGAGGAGTTCAAAACGAAGAATTGCATACTGGTTGGCATATAATTATGCCTTGGAACGACATTTATATTATGGATAAAACCCTTTGGGTATATACTTGTGCACATAACGCTAAAGAAGGACAAAAAAGAGATGCTGATGCAATATGGGCACCAACAAAAGATGGTATTAAAATGGGATTCGATGTTTCTGTATCTTGGCGTATAATTCCGGATGAAGCAAGCTGGATTTATGCTAATGTTTCGGAAAATGATGGTGGTTCTTCGGGTAGATATTATTGGTTAGAAGAGAATGTAATTCGTCCTAAATTAAAATCAGCATTAGCATTAACTGTAAGTAATTATACACCTATAGAAGTTTATTCTACTAAACGTCAAGAAATTCAAGATAACATTATTTCTCGAATGAGAACTGAAGTAAAACAGTTTAAACTTACAATAGAACAAGTTGATTTAAGAGAAGTTTTTTATAACGAAGAATATGAAAAATCTATAAACTCAAAAAAACTTGCCGAACAAGAAGCATTACGTTTAATTGAAGTAACAAAACAAAAAGAAGAACAATTAAAACAAGCTGAAATAGAAAAAAATATTGCAATTCAACAAGCAGAAGGCGAAGCAAAAGCATTGCAAATTAAAGGGACATCAATTGCTCAAAATCCTAAAATTATTGAACTTGAATGGATTAACAAATGGAACGGGCAATTACCAATATACATGATGGGCAATGGACAAGGAGTAATGTTGAATTTACAAAACAAGTAGCATTTTAATAAGTACTCTTTTTTACTAAAAAATTAAAAGGATAACACTCCTACACTTTACTGCAAATATTTAGAAGCAAAATTATTTAAATAATTATTATTAATATTGTGGTCTATTTTTAAAAAATGTTTACAAAACTTTCAATAGTAATTCCTGCTTATAACGAAGAGAAAACTATTCATAACATTCTCGATAAAGTTTTAAATGTTGAATTAATTAATGGAATTAAAAAGGAATTAATTATTGTAGATGATTGCTCAAAAGATAACACATTACAAGTATTAAATGAATACTGTAAAAACCATAGCGATGCAGATATTAAAG
>JAVHRJ010000116.1:0-1179 GCA_036171595.1 Bacteroidales bacterium | reverse complement strand
AAACGCTAGGCTTCGCCATGCGCGTAGGTCTAAGGTCAAAAGAACGTCGCCAATGTGAGAACCGTTATGGTTAAGTTGGCAAGAATCTCGTACTCAATGATTCCGTAATAATTATAATTTCTGGTTGACGTAAAATATTATTTTTTTGTTGGATTAATTTTCCAAAAAATGATTAGAAAACAGAATGACTTGAGAAAATATTATTGCCTTTATAATCTGCTAATTCATTGGGTTATTCTATTGTTCCTGAGAATAGTAAAGTCGTAGAATTGATTATATATTTGTTTATTTATTGAAAATTGATTATATTTGTTTATAAAAATAAAATATATGAGAACAGCGCAAGTACAAATATTAGTAAGCAAAAGAGATTATTTAAAATATGGACTGAACAATAGTATAATTAATTTCTCTAAACTAAAGGATGGTATTTTACAAGAATTATTTCAAAAATCAATAGAAAAATCTCTTAGGATTGCGAAGAAAAATGGACTTTCTGAAATGACTTTAGAGGAAATTAATATTGAAATTGAAAAAGTAAGAAACAATGCATAAAATTGTTTTAGACACAAATATTATAATTTCCGCTATTATAAGTTCTGGTTATCCTTACAGAATCTTTCATAATTTAGTTGCTACAGAAAGAGTGAAAATTTGTTTGTCTGAGCAAGTATTGACAGAATATACAGAAGTAGTAAACAGAACAAAATTTGCTCAGTATAAAGATTTCAGACAAAATGCATTGTTTATTATAACAAATATAAAAAGAGTTGGAAAGTTATATACACCCAATATACAACTTGACATTATCTCTGATAAGGCGGACAATAGGTTTCTTGAATTAGCCGTATTTTCTAAAAGTGATCTTTTAATTACAGGCAATACAAATCATTTTACGTTTTCTGAGTATGATACTGTAAAAATTATTTCTCCCAAAGATTATATTGATAATTATTGGAAAATATAATTGACCTTTTAATCAAAAAATAATAACAGAAATTTATTAATAACCAACCTAAACCCTAACATCACCTAAGCCCCATGGTTGCTTGGATTGATAACGCTAGGCTTCGCCATGCGCATAGGTCTAAGGTGGCAACCACGAAGGTCTAGCTGAGGATCGTTATAAACCATTGGATATTTATGCTACCAATAGCTAAATAATTTTTTACCTCGAGT
>JAVHRJ010000115.1:0-5903 GCA_036171595.1 Bacteroidales bacterium | reverse complement strand
CTTTTCACGAAATGAGTTATTTAATTGACGTGTACAGAGCAAATAAATTACCATTAAAAAAGATTACCGATTATGCTTTATATATTCTTTTTTTTCCACAGTTAATTGCTGGACCAATTATCAGATATAACGAAATAGCTGACCAGATTGAAAACCGAAGTCAGAATGAAAATATTGATAATAGATTAACAGGATTTTTTAGATTTATTATTGGATTATCTAAAAAGGTATTAATAGCAAATGTTTTGGGCGAAGTGGCTGATAAGGTATTCGCTTTGCCAACTGTTGATTTAGCAACTTCTACTGCATGGATTGGAGTTTTAGCTTATACTTTTCAAATATATTTTGATTTTTCAGGATATTCAGATATGGCAATTGGAATAGCAAGAATGATGGGATTTAAATTTCCAGAAAACTTTAATAACCCTTATATTTCTCTAAGTATAACAGAATTATGGCGTAGGTGGCACATGACGCTTAGCCGATGGATGAGAGATTATTTATATTTTTCGCTTGGTGGAAATAGAGTAAAAACTAAAACAAGATTATTTTTTAATTTAGCTTTAGTATTTATCATTTCAGGATTCTGGCATGGGGCAGCATGGAACTTTGTTATTTGGGGCGCTTTTCATGGTTTTTTCCTCATACTTGATAGAATATTTTTAATTAAGTGGCTTGAGAAAATTGGTAAGTGGCCAAGCATAGCGTTTACTTTTTTACTTACAATGATAGGTTGGGTTTTATTTAGAGCTGATAGTTTAGGGCATGCGGTTTCAATGTTAAAAAAAATGTTTTGGTTTAATTTTATTCCTAATCAAATTTATATTAATACCGAATTCATAACTATTTTAATTATTGCAATTATTATTTCATTTAGCACATCCATAAAATTTGGATTGCAAATCGAAAACTTTATTTATTCTTCCATTCATAGATTAAAAGGAACCATTATTCTTGCAATGGTTTGCATATTGTTGTTTTTACTTTCATTAGGTTCTGTTATGTCGTCTGGATTTAATCCCTTTATTTATTATAGATTTTAAATGTTGACAAAACTTAAAAATATTGTTTTTTTACTTTTTCTGATTACTCTTTTCATTCCAATGATAGAAGAGAAGATTCAACAAATTGAATTTTTGCCACTCGAAGGAGTTCAGGAAAAAACTAAAAAGCCAGTTCTTGATTTGAGAAATTGGTTAAGTAGCTCATTCCAAGAATGTTATGTGAAATATATTGAAGAAAATATTCCATTTAGGACATGGTTAATTCGTTTAAGAAATCAGATTCGATATAGTTTGTTTAATGAAACCAGTGCCAGTAAAATTGTTATAGGAAAAGAAGGTTACTTATATGAGCAAGACTATATAAATGCATACTTAGGTAAAGATTATATTGGTGAAGAATCAATGAAATCAAGATTAAAGCAACTTGAGTCATTACAAAACACATTTAAAAGTCAAGGAAAAGATTTGATGTTAGTAATAGTTCCAGGGAAAGCAACTTTTTATCCCGAATATTTGCCAGATAGATTTAAAAGACCAGATAATTGTAAGACAAATTATGATTTATTTTGCAGATTAATTAAAGAGTATAAAATAAATACAATAGATTTTCAAAAATACTTCCTTGATAATAAAAATAAATCACCTTATCCATTGATACCAAAATGCGGCATACACTGGTCATATTATGGCATGTCTCTGGCAGTTGATTCAATAATAAAATATATTGAACAATTAAGAAATATTAATCTTCCTGATTTGAAAATAAGTAATTATGTTACTTCAGAAATTCCTCAAAATCCCGATTACGATTTAGGTAATTTGTTAAATATTATTACGCTTATAAAACAACCTACATTATATTATCCTGTATATAATTATTATGTAAGTTCATCGCACACTAAACCTAAAGTGCTAACTATTGGAGATAGCTTTTATTGGAATTTATATAATGACAGCATTCCCCAGCGATTATTCGACAATGTACAATTCTGGTATTATGCTAATTCTGTTTATCCTGAAAGTTTTAGTTCTCCATTAACAATTAGTCAAATTGATGTTAAATCTGAAATTAACAAGCAAGATATTATTCTGATTATAATAACAGAATTTGGATTAGGAAATATTGGGTATGGATTTGTGGATATTGCAAATTCAGTTATACAAAATAATACAAGTAATTATGTTCCTAGTAACGACCTTGTTCAGTCATATATTTTACGCATTAAATCGAGCGAAGATTGGATGAAAGATATTGCAAGAAAAGCTAAAGAAGCAAATATTTCAGTGGATGAGCAATTGAAAATTGATGCCGAATGGTTATTAAAACAAGAGAATTCAGGATTAAATGATAGAATCAATTATTATGTAAATGCAATAAAAAGTGATCCTGAATGGATGGCAGCAATTAAAGAAAAAGCTGAAAAAAATAATATCTCAACTGAAGAGATGATTTTGAAGGACGCAACATGGATTGCTGAAAATGAAAACCCAAAACAGTAATTTTTTCAATATGAAAATTTTTATATACTTAATCTCAATATGTTTGATTGTATTCTTTTTTAGTTGTAACAATACTAATAATAATTATTTTACTGTAATAGGATTTGTTCCAATAACAAATTATCAGAATAATAATCAATATAAAACCATTGAACTGGATTATACAGATGCCATTGACAGCGGATTTACAATTCCTTCAGTAAAACAAACGAATAATGGGATGTTTGATTATGAGTTTACTATCTGCAATAATGGAAATACCCCTCAAAGTTTTTATTACAAAGTTTATTATCAAAATGAATCCTATAAATTTCCTGAAGATGATGAGTTTGCAGATGAGAATTTTTATGGAAGTTGGGAGAATACAGATATTGGATTTATTAAAACACCTGTAATCTCAAATGATGGAAAAGATTATAAAGTAAAAGGTTCTATTCGAATTGTTGGGAACCCAAGAAATGAAAAAAAATATTTCGGATGTGTTTCAAGATATTTTTTGGCAAAGGAACCAACCTTGGAAGATCTTTCTAAAATAATAAAGAATATTTCGGAAAACCCTGAATGGATTAAATCTGTTCAAGAAAAAGCTGATAAAAATAAAATAACATTAGAAAAGCAACTCGAAAAAGATGCTCTTTTTATTTTTGAAGAAAATAAGACTAAAGGCGATTTTAATAACCGATGGAAAAGGAACCCTAGAGTTGGTAATTATAGTTTTTTATTGGTTGTAACAAATAAAGATAACATTGTAAAAAATATTATACCTCAATATATTCAGAATATTAGTATAATACAAAACAATAAATATGTAAATCCTTATTCTTTTTATCTTGAAAATTCAAACCTGACTAATTTATTTGTTACTAAAATAGACAATGCGATAAAAGTAAAAGCACACCCCGATTTGGGAAGCGGAATTTATATTAACCCTAATGCATTCAAATATATTCAGATAGACACTAGTAGTTTTTCTTCTAATTGTAATAACAGATTTGCAATGTATAAACAAGCTGCTTTTGACCAGTTTGTTCATTCATTAAGAGACGATGTTTTGTTAAATAATATTCCCGTAACTGCTGATGTAACAACTGATAAATATTCAATTAAAGATTATGCAGAGAATGTTCAGAAGTATTACAATAAAAGAGTTATTAAACCAGTAAAAATTTCAGAATGTCCATGTCAAACAGTGAAATCCGATTCAATAACACATTCCATTATTATTAAAAATCCTGCAAGTAAACCGGATGAATTCAAAAAACAAGATGTAGGAATTATTACACGTCATGGTTTTGTGTATGGGAAATTTAAAGCAAAAGTAAAATTAACCAGTTTGTTAAATGAACAACAAGTATGGAATGGCATTACAAATGCAATATGGCTGATTTATGAAAGTACTGAAGAGTGGAATCAACGAAGAATTTGTAATAAAGAAGGTGGCTATCAACCAACCTATTATAGTGGCAAAGGAGATGCCCGTGTTCCTGCAATATGTTATTCGGAAATTGATTTCGAAATATTAAAAGCTTCACACAGATGGCCGGCTACTTCATATAAAGATGTTTCAAAACGTCCAAAAGATGACCCTTCAATGAAAGATAAAATTATGGTTACCTGTACAAATTGGGATATGGCTTGCTGGGATCCTAAAAATTTTGATGTAGGAGTTCATCAGATTGATTATGAAAACCAGACATTTAATTTACATCGTTGGGATCATTGGTATAATGCAGTAACATTAAAGAATCCTCAGCCAGAAAAGGAAATATTCGATTCCGATTTTTATTGTTTTGAAATTGAATGGAAGCCAACAGAAATAATCTGGCGAATAGGTCCTTCGGAAGATAAAATGCGTGTTGTTGGTTATATGAATAATACTGTAACCTCTATTCCCAATAATCAAATGTTATTAATAATTACACAAGAATTTCATATTACAAGGTGGTGGCCCGAAGCACCTTTTGCACAAGATAATATACCCTTTCCTGCAAAAGATATTGTTGGACATATTTATGATATTGAGATAGAATAAATATGTTATTGCTATTAATTTGTAAAAAAATATTTGATTATACAATATATCGCCCTAACCCCATCTTTCCAACCAATCTTTTTCCCATCAGCGTATGTGCGGCCATAATAGGAAATACCTACTTCATATATTCTGATTCCTTTAATTTTGGCAATTTTAGCAGTTACTTCTGGCTCAAAACCAAAACGTTTTTCTTTTAAATTGAGTGATTGAATAATATCAGTTCTAAAAAGTTTGTAACATGTTTCCATATCGGTTAAATTAAGGTTTGTAAACATATTCGAGAGCCTTGTTAAAAACCTGTTTCCTATACTGTGCCAATAATAAAGTACCCTATGTGGGTTCCCACCAAAAAAACGCGAACCAAAAACAATATCTGCAAATCCCTCTACAATAGGTTTTAATAAATCATTGTATTCACGAGGGTCGTATTCCATATCGGCATCCTGAATAATTAAATATTCGCCTGTGGCATGGGCTATTCCTGTATGCAGTGCAACACCTTTCCCCTGATTTACTTCGTGATGAAAAATCTTGATATCTGCATCGCTATGTGTTTTACAGTATTTGTTCAAAACTTGTAATGTTGCGTCTTTTGAGCAATCGTCAACAATAATTATTTCCTTTTTAATATTTAAAATCAGAACAACACTACAAATTTTATTTATAATAGAGGATATAGTTTTTTCTTCGTTAAAAGTGGGAATAACTATAGAAAGCTTTGTTATCATTTAGACGAAAAGTTATCACAAAACTAATAATAATTTTTATTTACCCGAACTAATTCATAATTTTGTTAGAATTTTAAATAAATATGAGACTTTTTAATGTATTATTTGTTTTTTCTATTTTAATAAGTTGTTCAAATAGACAACAGGGAACGTATGTAAATAATTTAGAATGCATTGATTGCTGGAGAAATAAAGCAAATTTATCTAAAGATTTTGCACATTCCGGAATGTTTTCTTCAAAAATGGATTCATTATTTGAATATAGCACTACATTTGAAATACCTGTAAAATCAATATTGCCACAAAGTATTAAAAAGGTTTTAGTAATATTATGGGTTTATTTTCCAAAAAAAGTAACTAATGGTAATTTGGTTATACAAACAAAGCAAGATGGGATAACAAAATTCTGGATTGGTTATAAATTAGAAGAGCAAGTGAAAAAAGCAAATGAATGGACAGAGGTCGCTTTTTCGACAAATTTGCCAGATAATATTTCAAGTAAGGATAGCATTGGGATTTATGTGACAAATCCTCAAAAATGCAAATTTTATGTAGATGATTTCGATATTAATTTCGAGTGAGTTTCAAATATATTCTTAAATCCGTAAGTAAAAAAACATGAAAATATTATTTGAT
>JAVHRJ010000114.1:0-5911 GCA_036171595.1 Bacteroidales bacterium | reverse complement strand
AATCGCATCAGGTTATAATTATATTTCAATTCCTTTTGAAAAATGTTCTGATGGACTATATCTTTTAAATTTTAGCAGTTCTAGGCAAAATTATACTATAAAAACCATGAAAATTAACAAATGAAAAAGTACTTTTTAGTCCTTATATTTATTGCATTAATATACTCATGTTCAAATAATAAAGATAAGTTTTTTAAAACAGGGAATAACGATTTTTCAATTTCTGTTCCATCAAATTTAATTCAACCTTTAGAAACGGAAGATGGTTCGCTAATTAATTTAGTAGAAGATACTACAGATATATTAAATGGATTATCAATTGTAATTTACGATGACTCGATTGTTGAAAATGGCGATTCTACTTCAATAACTGATTACTCTAATTATATTGCTGGAAACTTATTTGATGAAACATCAAATTCCGATAACACACTTCAAACAAAAGATACTATAATTAACAATTATAAATGTTTGGTTTTTAAAATTTGTGGTTTATATAATAATGATATAACAAATAACAATGTATGTTATTTAAACTATATATTTAAAGGTAAAACGAAGTATTATGCTATAACAATGTGCTGTAAACAAGATAATATTGAAAGTTATATGCCGTCAATTCAGAAAATTTCTAGCTCATTTAAAGAAAATAATTAGTGTAAATATATTTTGTAATATGTTAATTTATTTTCCGTTAATCCAATTTACAATTTTTTCGCAGTTAGGTAAATCTCTTGATCCAGCCCAATCTACAATATTTCCGTTTTCATCAATCATAAATTTTTGAAAATTCCATTTAACTGAGGCATCTAAAACTCCGTTATTTTCTTTCTTAGTTAACCAATTATAAAGTGGTGCAATGCTATCGCCTTTAACCGAAATTTTTTCCATCATTTGAAAAGTGACACCATAATTTTTTTGACAAAATTCACTAATCTGTTCATTTGTACCTGGTTCTTGGTGTAAAAAATTGTTTGCAGGAAACCCAATTATTGCAAATTTATCGCCACCGTATTTTTTATTAAGCTCTTCCAAGTCTTTGTATTGAGGAGTAAATCCACATTTTGATGCTGTATTTACAACTAAAACTTTTTTGCCTTTTAAATTCGATAAAGGAAAATCTTTTCCATCAATTGTTTTTACTGTAAAATCGTAAAACGAGCCTTTTTGCTGAGCATGTAAATTTATGCTAAAAAAGCAAAGTGAAAATAATATAGTTGCTCTCATATTTTTTTGAGTTTTGATTATTTGCAAAATTACAAAATTTAAGAGTTCAAAATATTTAAAAACAACATTTTATTTTGAGTATTTTTTATTTTGTTAATTAATTTTTTGTAAATTTACAGTTGTTATAATTAAATTTTTCATGAAACATCTATTAGTTATATGTTTTATTTCTTTTTCATTTGCTAGTGTTGCTCAGCCAAATGATAGTTTAATTAGAGATAGCACAAAAATGCTTTTAAGTACGTTTAAATTTAATAAAACTGATATAAATGTTAATGTTCCTAATTTTAATTTTAAAAGTACAACACGATTTACACTTTATCAGAATACAATAAGTAATTATTTTTTAATTTATGATAATTATAGGCAAGAATATAAACCTATTCAACCTTATAGTAATTTTGGAAGTGCATTACTTGGGGGCACTATTAATAGTTTAATTATGTTATTTGAGAAGAAAAAGTAAATGCAAAAGTTATTGTTTTTAGCGATTTTTTTGAAATAAAACAGTAAAAAATTAAATTGCCAGAAAAAAAATGGAAATGAAATATAAAATAATTGTATTTATTTTAATGCAAACCTTTTTGATAGATGTTTCTATTAATGCAAGTGCTCAACTACAGAAAAATGTAAAGTCTGATACTTTAATTAGTAATTGTCTTTCTGAAATAAATTCTGATAGTATTAGGAGTTTTATTCAGGAATTACAGGATATGGGAACACGGTATTACATGGCCAATAACCGAAGAGAGGTTGCTTTTTGGATTATGAATAAATTTTTATCATTTGGTTATAGTAATGCATATATTGACTCTTTTCAAATTGACATTTATGGACCTGTTATGCAATATAATGTTATTGCAACTCTTAATGGAATAACAAATCCTGATATTTTTTATGTTATTGGAGGTCATTATGATAATGTCTCTAATCAAGGTTCAATGCTTCTAGCTCCCGGTGCCGACGATAATGCAAGTGGAGTAGCAGCAACTATTGAAATAGCAAGAGTATTAAAAAAAATAAACTATCAATCTGTTACTAGCATACGTTTTATCGCTTTTTCCTGCGAAGAGGCAGGACGTTTAGGAAGTACAGATTACGCAAAAAAAGCCAGAATAGAAAATAAAGATATTCGCATGATGATAAATTGTGATATGATTTCAAATGCACCTACACTTGGACAATGGACTGTTAATCTAGTGAAATATGATAATTCGGCATGTGTTACTGCTATTGCAAAATATATTGCATTGAATTATACATCACTTTTAGTAAATGAAACATTTAATTCGAACTCTGCTAGCGATAGTTATAGCTTTTATGATTATGGGTTTCAAACGTTGTTTTTACAGGAATTTGAGCTTAGTGACTATTATCATTCAAATAGCGACACAATAGAAAATTGCAATATGCCTTATTGCGCTGAAATTACAAAATTAGCTTGTGGAATTCTTCTTCAGCAGTCGATACACCCAATGGTTAAAAATCTACAAACAGCACAGAAAGGGAATGATATTAAAGTAACTTGGAATAAAAGTAAAGAGTCTAATGTTATAGGATATAATATATACAAATCATTAAATCCAGCAGATGGATTTTTACAAATAAATAGTACTACATTAGGATTAAACGATACAATATATATTGATCCTGCTCCAACTCCTTTTATATATTATTATTATTCTGTGAAAAATGTTGATGAGTTATTGACAGAAGGAGAAATATATCAATTTGATTCAGCAATGGTATTAAAAATGAATCAAGGCATTCTTATTGTTGATGATACTCAGAATGAATTACTAAGTCCACTAGATTCTACTGTAGATGATTTCTATGATTCATTATTATATTTATATCACCCTCATCAATATGATGCAATTGTTTCTGGCCCAATAAGCTTTTTAGAACTCGGAAAATACAGCACAGTAATTTGGCATACGGATAAGTCTACTATTTATTCAAAATTCTTTCTTTCAAAAAATGAAATTAAACGCTATTTAATGTCAGGTGGTAATTTATTGTTAACTACTGATAATTTTACTTATGCTAATGATCATGTTTTAAGATATTCAAAAAAATATTATACAGGTAGTTTAGCTTATGATTACTTACAATGTGATAGTATGTATAAAAATAACACATCGCTTTTTTTTAAAGCACGATCTCTCTCTTCTGGTTACCCTTCTATGGAAATTGATACACTTAAAACTCCTGCGACAAACAATCACCATTTGTTGCTGATAGAATCAATTTATAAGTGTAATGATGCAAGTTATATATATTCATACGACACTCAATATGATTCAACAAGTGCACAAGGCAACATGAAAGGATTACCTATCGGTTATGAATATATGGGTAATGATTATAAATTGATAGTACTTGGTTTCCCACTTTGGTATATGTATTTTGATCAAGCAAAGACATTTATGAATTATGTTATGGAAAACGTATTTAATGAGTCAATTTATGTCCCAGAGGTAAATGCAAATATTGGCAGCAATGTACTTTTTCCATGTTATCCTAATCCATTTTCAACTACTACCACTATTAGATATTATTTATCAGAATCAGATAAAGTAAACTTAGCCATTTATGATATTACAGGAAAATTAATTACTGAACTTGTTAATAAATCACAATCATTAGGTAATAATACTGTTATACTAAATAGCGAAAAACTAAATAATGGGGTATATTTTTGTACACTTAAAACAAATAGGAGTTCAGAAACAATCAAGTTGGTACTTATAAGATAAAAGATTATTTGAGTGATATGTTTAAAAAAATAATTTTAGTAAAAAAATAAAAACACTTGTCAACACATGCACAGCAAACTTGGGTTAGAGTTTAAACAAGATACTTATAACAAAATAAAAATATTTTACTTTATAATATAATCTGCATTGTTACAATCCAATTTCCTCACTAACATTACACATTGCTTTTATTGCCATTTCGGCAAATTGGGGTAGGGGTATTCCAATTTTTTCGCACTCTAAAATGTTATCGCGATTTACAGATGCTGCAAAATGTTTTTCTTTCATTCTTTTTACAACCGAAGACGGTTTTACCGATGCAACTTTTTTATCGGGATAAACCATTGTAGTTGCAGTAATTAAACCAGTAATTGTTTCGCAACAAGCAAGTGCATGCTGAAATGTAGTTGAGCGTGGTAAACCAGTTGCTTGTTCATTGTGCATTTTTATTGCATCAATTATTTCCGAATTAACTCCTAATGGTTTTAATATGTTTTCTGCTTCTAATGCATGGGTTAACGGATTTCCATTTGTAACTTCAACATCAATATCGTGC
Source organism: Bacteroidales bacterium (assembly GCA_036171595.1). Classification (GTDB taxonomy): domain Bacteria; phylum Bacteroidota; class Bacteroidia; order Bacteroidales; family GWA2-32-17; genus GWA2-32-17. The sequence goes on along the minus strand of JAVHRJ010000114.1, from coordinate 1,369 downwards.
AGAAGTCCAGCTAATGCCCATTTTTCTTCATCTTGTGCTAAACGTTTTGCAACTGCACGCATAACGGCTTCAGATGATATGCAATGGGCTATCATTCTATCGTTTTTTATATATTCTTTTAAAAGATTTAAAGCTTCAACTCTGTTCATGATTTTTATCAATTTATTTTTCAAAATTACAAACAAATTGTAATCTAAAATCAAATATCATCAATCATAAATCAAAAATTTTGTTCAAATGATTATCTTTGCTTCAAATATTAAATCTTTATGAGTTTACTTGAATTATCAGAACAGGAATTAATTCGCCGTCAGGCATTAGAAGAATTGTTGAAACTGGGAATTAATCCATATCCAGCCGAAAAATACGAAGTCAACGCCACAACTACTGAAATTATAGCTAATTACAGCGACGAAAATAAAAATTATCAGAACGTAACTATTGCTGGTAGAATTATGAGTCGCAGAATTATGGGAAGTGCTTCGTTTGCAGAACTACAAGATGAAAAAGGCAGAATTCAACTTTATTTAAATCGCGATAGCATTTGTACAGGCGAAGATAAAACTCTTTATAACACAGTTTTTAAAAGACTTGTTGATATTGGTGATATTGTTGGTGTTACGGGTTATGTTTTTATAACTAAAATGGGCGAAATATCTATTCATGTTAGCGATATTAAAATGCTTAGTAAATCGCTTCGTCCTTTGCCTATTGTTAAAGAAAAAGATGGACAGCTTTTTGATGCTTTTACCGACCCTGAGCAAAGATACCGTAATCGTTCGCTCGATTTAATTGTAAATCCACACGTTAAGGAAGCTTTTATTAATCGTACAAAGGTTGTAAACACAATGCGCGATTATTTAAATAGCAAATCATATTTAGAAGTTGAAACTCCAATTCTTCAGCCATTATACGGCGGAGCTGCTGCTCGTCCTTTTAAAACGCACCACAACACTTTAGACCAAACACTTTATTTAAGAATTGCAAATGAGCTTTATCTGAAAAGACTTATTGTTGGCGGATTTGATGGTGTTTACGAATTTTCAAAAGATTTTCGAAATGAGGGAATGGACCGTTTTCATAATCCAGAGTTTACACAAATGGAACTTTATGTTGCATACAAAGATTATTTTTGGATGATGGAACTTGTTGAGGAAATGGTTGAAAAAGTTGCAATAAATATTCATGGCACAACAAAAGTAACTGTTGGCGAAAATGTTATCGATTTTAAACGTCCATGGAAAAGATATACAATGTTTGAGGCAATAAAAGAATTTACAGGCATTGATATTTCTGAAATGAATGAAGAGCAATTAAGAGAAACTGCTACAAAACTTAATGTTGAAGTCGATATAACAATGGGCAAAGG
>JAVHRJ010000113.1:0-5941 GCA_036171595.1 Bacteroidales bacterium | reverse complement strand
CTGATATTGTATCCTTTTTCATAAAGGATATTCCCCAATACCTGAATGTTTTGAGGGGTATCATCAACAATTAAAATTAAGGGTTTTTTATTTGTTACCATATTTTTGTTTTTACAAATATTTTAATAGTTTTAATTTTGCCTTTGTTCGTTCCGATAGCTATCGGAATTTCTCAAACAAATTATTGTTTCGCAGGTCGTTTTCATGTTGGAGATAACTCCAACATGGGCAAAGAAATTGGTTCATGTCTCACGAACTAAGGGGAAATGTTGGAGAGAGCCTCCCCCTACCCCCTCCAAAGGGGGACAAGAGGGGATATGGGCAAAAATGTTGTACTTCCGAAGTCCGATGTTCATTATTCATAAATCGTTAATCGAAATTTATTATTTAATAAGTTCCTTGAAGTGTTTTAAATTTTCTAAAATCTTTTCAATATTAAATGAATTTATATATGTTATTAAGTTATTACAAAAATCATTAATTGCTGAGATATTATGTGCTTTGTTATATTTCTCCAATTTTTTAACAAATTCTTGTAATTCGTCAATATTTAATGCTTCCAATAATTTTGTTAATGAGGGCATGAATTTAGCAACAATTTCTTCTTTAACTTTTGCCGACAATCCGATAGCTATCGGATTAATTTGTTTTATAATAACGGGTTTATCTGTTAAATGTTTTTTATTTTCTTTTATGTTTTTAGGTAGTTCTTCGTAAGGCAAATATTTAATCAGTTTTTGCAGTAATTCATTTTTGTAAATTGGTTTAATAAGGAAATCGTCAGCCATTTTCTCAAACTTATCTTTTTGCTGCTTCATTCCCGAAGCTGTAAGTGCAATTACAGGAATATCTTTTAATGCATCATCCGATTTAATAATATTAATAGCAGTGTAACCATCCATAACAGGCATCTGCATATCCATCAAAATAATATCGGGTCGTTGTTTGCGTATAGCGTTTAAACATTCTTCACCGTTTTCGACTTCAATTATTGTTATATTAAATGGTTCGAGGTAGCCTTTAATAACCTGACGGTCCGAAATAATATCTTCTGCTAAAAGCAGGACAGGGTTCTTAAATCTGATTTTTGAAAATTGTTTGATTTCATTATTTTTGTTTTCGTCAATTCTTAATGAAGATATTTCCAAATTAAAAATAGAAAAGCTAAAAACCGAACCTTTATCAATTTGGCTTTCAACAGTAATTGTTCCACCTAATAATTCCACCAATCGTTTTGTAATGCTCAAACCTAAACCGGTGCCGCCATACTTATTTCTATCTTTTCGTGTAACTTGTAAAAATGGTTCAAATATATTTGTTAACTGATCAGGTGGAATGCCAATTCCTGTATCTTTTATTGTAAATTTCAAGTCAACTTTACTACCTTCATTTTCTTTCGGAATAATATTTACAATAACTTCAACACTTCCCTTATGTGTGAATTTTACAGCATTTCCAATAAGATTGAATAAAATTTGTCTTAAGTATTTCTCATCAGTAATTAAACTTTCGGGGATATCATCTGCAATTGAAATATTTATTAATAAATCTTTTTCTTTTGCTTTTAATTGAAAAACAGACTTGATTTCTTTAATAATATTATTCAAATTTACAGGCTGGTAATCAATAACCATTCGGACTGCTTCTACTTTAGACAAATCGAGAATATCATTTATAAGATTGAGGAGTACTTTACTACTTTGAATAATGTTATCGAGATATTCGGTATATATAACCTTCCCTGCAGTTTTTTCTTTAAGTATGCTCGAAAATCCTACAATGGCATTCAATGGCGTACGTATTTCGTGACTCATGTTTGCAAGAAATTCACTTTTCATCCTGTTGGCAGAATCTGCAGATTCTTTAGCTTTTATCAGCTCTATTTCCTGAAGTTTACGTATTGTAATATCTCTTTGTATTGCGAGGAACCCGATAATATCACCGGATTCACCAAAAATCGGGTTGGTAGAACTTTCAACTTGAATGAGTTTTCCGTCTTTGGTTTTATTAATCAATTCTCCCTTAATTGTCTGTTTGTTCGTGAGTGCTTGCCAAAATGCTTCATAATCTTTTGTTTCCATTACCCCGCTTTTAAGGATACGTGGTGTAACCTTACCGACAACTTCATCAACTGAGTATCCATAAACCACAGTGAATTCAGAGTTAACAAAAGTGATTACGCCATCTTTATCTGTCATAAAAACAACCTCGCCTGAACTTTCAACTGCCTTATTCAGCTTTCTCAATTCTTTTTCTGCAAGTTTGCGATCAGTAATATCATTAATAAAAACTAAAAATATTTTTTGCTCTGAGATAAAAACCGTGCTGATTTCTACATCAATTATTTTTCCGTCAATACATTTATGTTTTGTTTCAAAACGATCCCAGCCCTGTTCAATTATTTTTTCGATATGCTCACGTGTTTTTTCTTCCGATTCTATTATTTCTAATTCAGGAATATGCATAGTGAGTAATTTTTCTCTCGAATAACCAGTCACTACACAATATGCATCATTAACTTCCAAAATATGTCCTTCAGTATCAACAACCCAAAAACCGTCGAGAGATGTTTTTATTAAAGATTCATAACGTTCATTACTGTTATGTAATAAATTCTCAGTTTCCTTATGCTCTTCAATCTCCAGAAAAAGATTCTTATTTATTAGAGCAAGCTGTTCAGTTCTTTCTTCAACTCTCATTTCAAGTTCTGAGGTAAGTTCATGAATTTCTTCTTCAGATTTATAATGAATAATAATTTTTGCAACCAAAGAAGCATATACTTTCAAAAAATCTTCATCTTCTTTTTTGCTGATATAACCGTCTTTCAGATAAACATTAATGACCCCCAGCACATTTTCGTTATTGATAATAGGGATGCAATAATGTCCTTGAGGCGTAATTCCGACATAAGTATTCTCGTGAGTTTCGTCGAGATGCGAAGAGAAAACAATTTCGCGATTTAAGGCAGCCCTTCCACAAAGACACCTTCCGAATGGAACAACTGCGCATATATTTAATAGCGATTCGTTTAAGTTATTACTTACTTTTAACACCAATTCCTGTTTGTTTTCGGCGACTAAAAAAATTGCTCCTTTTGCCTCAAATGCAAGCCAACTGACAGATAATAATTTGTTCAATATTTTTTCTAATATTTCGTTCAGCGTTTGTTTTTGAAGAGCCATCTGCAAAATATCATACAGCACTGATTGAGTATTGCTGATACGTATTAAATTATTTTCCGATTTTTGCAACGATTTTTCAACTTCAATACGCCTTTCTATATCATGTTCCAGTTTTAAATTGATATTTTGTAATTCCTCTGTTCGTTGTTTAACTATTTCTTCGAGTGAATTTCGGTGTTCCTTCAGTTCTTTTTGGCTATCTTGTAATTTATGAAGCATTTCCCACTTAAAAATGTCTAATACACCAAACAAAGCAATGGTAGTAAAAATAGATGCTATTGCTCTGAATACCTGCACAGGAAATCCTGTGAACTCAAAAAAGGTTGTATCATTTATGATATTAGCCGGGAAAAAATTACCTTCGACACGAACTATGCCACCGAGGATTGCCCAAATAAACATGGCAATAGAAATAATAATAAAATATGTTTTAATTCCCTTATTTCTAACTTCAGATTTGATAGTTTTAAAATAGAGAATAAAACCAATACTTGCCATGATGCCGGCAGGAAACCTGATAAAATATCCGGCAAAAATATTTAAAGAATTTAAGTAATCTGATGGCAAGAAACTTAAGGAGAATGTTATTGATAAACATCCGGGTAATAACCACCAGGGAAGTGTTTTTTTTGAAAGATTAATTAATCTTCTGCCAAATTCAAATAAAAACAAATAGGAAGATGAAGTGAATAATAATTCTACAATATTTTTTGTTTCTTCTTTTACATCAGAAATAATAGTAATAAAATTGCTTGCTGAATGCAGAAAAGCATAAACACAAAGCAACCATAATATTTTTGCAAGCAGAAACCTGTTTTCTTTTTTAGGCATTATCAATATGGCAATGCCCATTGCCATAAAAGACAATCCATATACAAAAATAAAGTAGTTAATATTCTGATGAAACCACTGATGTATATTTTCCATAATGCAAATATTATTAAAAATTTAAGAAATTTCAATACCTAATACTAAAATATCATCAGTTTGAGAATTGCATCCCTTCCATTCTTTTAAAAAATTAAGCAAATCTTTTTTGATAGTATTAAGTGGGTGCTTAACAAACAATGAAAGTTGAGTTTCAAACCTTTTTCTTGTTATTTTCTTCTTGTTGTTATTATCAAACTGGTCGGTTATACCATCTGTAAACATAAAAATTCTGTTACCGCTTTTAAGTTGGATAGTTTGCTTACTAAAAACAGAATTATTATTTTCTAAACCGCCAATTGAAAATTTATTGGGTAAGAGTTCTATAATCTGCTCATTGTTATAATAACAAATTGGTCTTTTGGCACCGGTATATTCCATTATTTTTGTTTTTGTATTTATAACGCAAATAGCTATATCCATTCCATCGTGCGATAATGTAATTTCCTGTTTAAGGATTTTTCTATACCTATCGTTAAGATTATTTAATATTTCGGCAGGGTCATAAATGTTTTCCTTTTCAACAATTTCATTCAATATATTATGCCCAAGCATAGAGAGAAGAGCACCTGGGACACCGTGTCCGGTGCAATCGGCAACAGCAATAATTACAATGGGGCATGCCCCGTTGTCAATTTTTGTAGTCCAGTAAAAATCACCACTGATAATGTCTTTAGGTTTATAAATTACAAAATGTTTTAATCCATTTTCTGTAAAAAAACTTAAATCGGGTAACAAACTTCCCTGTATTCGTTTTGCATAATTAATGCTGTCTTTAATTTTATTATAAGCTACATTGAGCTCATTGTTTGTACTTTGAAGTTTAGTGTTAAATGTTTCAGTTTTTATTTTTTCTAATTCTATTTTCTCTTTTGCTTTCTTTAACTCGATATGTATTGCAACACGGGCATTTAGTTCAGCAACATTAAACGGTTTTGTGATATAATCAACGCCGCCAACTTCAAAGCCTTTTAAAATGTTATTTGTTTCGGTCAAGGCAGTTAAAAAAATTACAGGAATGTCATTTGTAGCAGCCGATTTTTTTAGTGTTTTACAAACTTCATAACCATCCATCTCTGGCATTTGAATATCTAATAAAATTAAATCGGGGGTTTTATTCTTTACCGATATAAGAGCCATAGCACCAGAAGAGGCAATGGTTATATTGTATCCGTTGTTATATAAAATATTGCCAAGAACCTGAATGTTCTGAGGGGTATCATCAACAATTAAAATTAAAGGTTTCGGCGTAAGTTTCATGCATTTGATTATATTACTTAAGGTGGGTTCTAAAAATTCAGGTTCGTCATGCTGAACTTGATTCAGCATCTCACAAAACGAAGCTCTGTATTGAGTCCCGCTTTTTGCGGGAGACGCTGTTTGAATTTTTAGAAATCCCCTTAAGATTTATGATAAAAGTAGTTTATTATTATTAGTTCACAATAAAATTGAAAAAATATTTTAGATTCCAACATCTTGCCAAATATTCTGTATGTTTTTCTTAGCACTATTGGCAACTCTATTATGAGTATGACTTCGTTATACTATACATAACAAATTTGGGTGTATTTGTATGACAACTATCAGACTTTATTTTTGAAAAATAGAATTAGAAAGAAAACTACTTAAAAATTACACCATTTAGCAAACAGTGGCACGGTTTGAAAACCGTGCCACTGTTTGCTACCCATTCCCCCTTATTTAAAAAGCTTGTCCTGAGCTTAGCTTGTAGTGAGCTTGTCGAACTATCGAAGGAGGGTTAGGGAGATTTGAACTAAATAACTGATGTTACGCAAAAAAACAGCTCCCGTACGTCATTCCCGCGAAAGCGG
>JAVHRJ010000112.1:0-1188 GCA_036171595.1 Bacteroidales bacterium | reverse complement strand
TATTTTTTAATTTATTCCTATTAGTGGATCAATTCTATCACTAAACCAAGTATTTGACTCAGTGGTAAAATTAAACTTATTTTTTATTATAACAAATTATATCAACGATAAAAATTGTATTTGTAGTATTGTTTCTTTTAACATTTTTCCCCTTTGGATGCGGAGCTATACAAATGAATATGGCAGATGATAATAGGGCGAAAGCCATATAGCGGTAAGAGCATTAAAAATGCAATTGTATTTGCAAAAGATATTACTTTAAATTAGTTTTAAACATGATTTCAAACGAAGATAAATACCGCTTACTTGAAATAGCAAAAAAATATGAGGTCTCTAAATTATATCTTTTTGGTTCAAACATTGAACTTGAAAGAGAACCAAATGATATTGATTTAGCTGTTGAAGGAATTGCCGGTTCGCTTTTCTTTAAGTTTTACAGTGAATTGATTTTTGCTCTTTCAAAACCAGTTGATTTGATTGATCTTAATAAAAAATCTCTGTTAAATACAATGGTTAAGTCAGAAGGTATTTTGCTTTATGGTTAGTCTTCAGCAAAGAATACAAGCCGAATTGGAAAACATTGATGAGTTGTTCAAAGAACGGCCATCGCACTTACTTCTTCCCCGTTTATCAGTGTTGGAATTAGCCGGTGTCGCAGCGTTATTGCACAATTTCTATAATGGAATTGAGAATATATTAAAACAAATTTTTATTGCTCAGAAAATAAAAGTACCCGATGGCCATTCATGACATAAAGATTTACTTGATATAGCAGTAAAAGAGAAAATTATTTCCGCGGAATGTAAAAATTATTTGGGACAATATTTAGCATTCCGCCATTTCTTTAGTCATGCCTACGCACTCGATTTATATCCAGATAAATTGGAACCATTAGTAGAAGATGCGGAAAAATTTTATTTGCTTTTCATAAACGAAATAAATAGTTTTTTATAGATCGCCAAACGCGCTTACCATTAATCAGCTAATATATTAACCGGTTCCACTAGGAAATATTACACAAGAGAATTATCCGCCGTAAACCTTTTAAGCGGGGAATATTTTTATCAACTAAGAGCCGGTGAATTTATGCAAACAAAAAAGATGGTGCTGTTGCGGTAGTGGGTTTTAAAAGAGGAATGGTCTCGACCATTCCCTACACCTGAAATAATTTTATTTGATGTAGGGAAT
>JAVHRJ010000111.1:0-1191 GCA_036171595.1 Bacteroidales bacterium | reverse complement strand
AAAAAATTTTTAATACAAATAATCAGATTCTAACATTATACACTGATACTCAAAATAATTTATGGATTGGTACAGATGGACATGGAGTTTACTGTTTAAAAAATAATATTTTACAAAATATTTCCGAAAAAAATGGTTTGTGTAACAACCATGTTAAGTCTATTATAATTGACGATAAAGCAGCTGTGTGGCTTGGAACTTCTAATGGTATAGCATATTTAAAACCAAAATTTAAAAATCAAACATCATTAGCCAATTACGAAATAAAAAATTATAATCGTTCCGAAGGATATACAGGAAGTAATTGTTTAGTAAATTCAATAAATATTGATAAAAATAAAAGAGTATGGATTGGATCAGGACGAAAATTATTATGCGTAAATCAATCAGCTCAAACAATAAATAATATTTCACCAGCAATAAAACTCGAATCTATTGAATTGTATTTCGAAAATATAAATTGGCAAAAATATAGTAACTTAGGAATTGTTAAATTTAGTTCTATTTCAAAATGGAATAGACTCCCCAAAAATTTAATTTTGCCATATAACAATAATCACATTACATTTAATTTTTGTGGCGTTAATTTAAATTGTCCCGAAAAAATAAAATATAAATTTATTTTAGAAGGATTGGATAAAAATTGGAATCCTTTATCTTATTCTAATAAAGCCATTTATAGCAATATCCCTCCAGGTAAATATATTTTTAAAGTAGTATCGTTTAATGAAAATAATGTGCAGTCACAAAAAGTTGCAGAATTTAATTTTGAAATCTCTCCTCCTTGGTGGCAAACATGGTGGTTTAGAACAATAATTGTTATTTGTTTATTGTTTATTGTTTATTGTTTCGTGAAGTGGCGTGAGCGAAAATTAATTCGCGATAAAGAAATTCTTAAACAAAAAGTAAACGAGCAAACGCATGAGTTATCAGAAAAAAACGAAGAATTACTTCAGCAAAATGAAGAAATAATCACTCAACGTGATGAAATTGAAGCCCAACGTGATGAAATTCAGGCTCAACGCGATTTAGTTACTAATCAGAAGGAACAATTAGAAATAATTCACAAAGAAGTAACTGATAGCATTAACTACGCAACCCGTTTGCAAACCGCAACATTACCCGATGTTAGTATTTTAACAAAATATATTGCAGAATGTTTTATTTTATTTAAACCCAAAGATAAAGTAA
>JAVHRJ010000110.1:0-1197 GCA_036171595.1 Bacteroidales bacterium | reverse complement strand
TTCAACTCCAGGTTTTGGCCTAATATCAGCGTATTTTTGTAAGGTTACTGGGTCAAATGCTGTATAGAATAAAAAGAAGATAAAACCTTGAGCATGAGGAGTATCAATAATTACATGACTATATTTATCCGATATAGAGGCAAAATATGGCATACCTTCTTTAAACCCTCCCGGTTGATATTCCCCATTATTTTCATAGGCCGCATACTTTAATTCGTTATTAATAGTAAACACTGCAGTTAATCCAAAAATAATACATAAAATCAATATCAATAATTTACTATTTAACTTTAAATATATTTGCCATAATCCCAATGCAACAATAATTTCTACGGCAGGAAAGATGTTTAACGATCGTAATGGATGGAACCAAGTCCAGGTTGCAGCCGCCGGTGCAATCCCTGCAATCATCCAATAAATTAAAAACCGGTACTTAAATGATTTTAAAATATTACCGATTATAAATACAAAACCTATAATAAAAACTATTCCTTCAATCCAACCCAGCATACTCATACCCGGAATAAATTGAGGCGACATTTTTACCCAATCATAAATTCGCTGATTATAATTAATAGGAGATATATATGCAAAAACATGTCCCGAGATTATCCCCATGAAATAATAAATAAAACTAACTGGATTTAAAATTTCTTTTGGAGCATAGGGATAAAACTTATTAAACACATTTTCTTGTTTAAAACGAGTTAGTAATAATGCACTATTGTTCATTACAAAAATAGGAATACATATAACAATTAAGCCAAATAATGGGAGTAATTTTTTCCATTCAAATTTAAAATTAACAACTAATCGTTTAATGGGATCTATAGCCCACAATAAAATCAAAAAAGGAGCAGATAATCGAGCCGAGTGATAGCTGTATGCCGCTAAAGCGAAAAACAATATTGAAAATAAAGTTTTGAATTTTGATTTAGTAGTTAATAATAAATATGCTCCAACACAAAAAAACATAGCCGACAAATTAGTTTCAAAAGCATTTCGCGAAAAATGTAATCGCCATGGTTGCACCGACAACAAAACAAAAACAAATAATGATAACCATTTATCTTTTATAAACTTTTTTAATAACAAAAATAAAAATATTAACGATATTGTGCCAGCTATAGCTGATGTCAAACGAACAGCAGTCGCATTTAAACCAAAAAAATATATAAAAGGAACAGTAAAATAAGC
>JAVHRJ010000109.1:0-1199 GCA_036171595.1 Bacteroidales bacterium | reverse complement strand
ATATCCTTACACAACCCACCACCATTGTCATTCTGAGCGATTAGTGAAGAATCTTATATATAACCGCATGGAATAGATTAATAATCAAGCTTTTGTAAAAATCACTTGATTTTAAAGTAAAAAAATATTATTTTTGTAGTTGTTTATTAATTTATCAATGATTATTATTCCTCTAAAAATAAAAGATTTAATTAACAAAGGCGAATCAGAAACTGTTGAATTTAAAAACAGTTTTAATGTAGAAACCATCGAAACTTTGGTTGCTTTTGCTAATTCAAAAGGGGGAATGGTATTAATTGGTGTTACAGACAAAAATAAAATTAATGGGGTAACAATAAATAACGAATCGCTTCAAAATTGGGTAAATGAAATAAAAAACAAAACATTGCCATCAATTATACCTGATGCAGAAATTATTGAAATAAACAATAAGCAAATAGTTGTTTTAACAATGCCCGAATATCCAATAAAACCAGTTTCAACAAAGGGGAAATATTTAAAACGTATTGCAAATTCTAATCATATTTTAAGTACCACAGAGGTAGTAAATATGCATTTAAATACATTTAACTCAAGTTGGGACTATCATACAAATAATCATTTTAATATTGACGACATTTCATTAGAAAAAGTTCAATTGGCAATTGAAATAATAAATCAAACAGGAAAAATAATTACTGACGATCCGTTGACCTTTCTAAATAAAAGCGATTTAATTCGCGACGATAAATTAACAAATGCAGGGTATTTGTTGTTTACCAAAAGAGATACAGTAATTACAACTATTGAGTTAGGTCGGTTTCAATCAGAAATAATAATTAAAGATACCGATAGAACTAAAGCAGATATTTTAACACAAATTGAACAAGTTCTAGACTTTGTAAAAAAACATATTAATAAAGAAGTTATAATTACTGGTGCCTCCCGAAATACACAAAAATGGGAATACCCAATTGAAGCAATACGTGAAATAGTATTAAATATGATAGTGCATCGTGATTATCGATCTTCATCAGATTCAATTGTAAAAGTGTTTAACAATAAAATTGAATTTTATAATCCTGGTAGATTGCCCGAAAACATTACAGTAAATGACTTGCTTTCAAATAATTATAAGTCAACGCCAAGAAATAAACTTATTGCTGATTTTTTAAAATCATTGGGATTAATTGAGAAATATGGCTCTGGCATTAAAAGAA
>JAVHRJ010000108.1:0-24495 GCA_036171595.1 Bacteroidales bacterium | reverse complement strand
ATTTGTGAAAATGATAAATTATAACTTGCAATATATAGCAAAATATAAAATATTTGTTAAATTTTTATAAAAGTATAGTTATAACTAAACTATTATGCTTAAATTTGCGTTAAATGAAATAAAAGAGATTCAGGGAAAAATTAAAGTTTTTAAGCTATCTATTAATGGTAAGTGCGAATTTGATGAGTTTGAAGAATTAATTAAAAAAGAAGGGAACTTGAATACCGAGTTATATACCATACAAGCAAGATTACAGGAAATGTCCGATTTAAAATCTTTACCATTTACAAAGTTTAAGGATATTACTCCAAAGAAGGAATTAAATAAGGAATATGAAATAAAAACAGCGAATTTAAGAGTTTATCTTTTTCACGATAAAACGTCTGGAAGGATTATTGTTTGTGCAGGAAAAAAAGGAACTCAACCAAAAGATATTAAGCATTTCAGAAAAATAAAGAAAGAATATTTTAACAAATAAAATCATGTTAAAACGAGAAGAATTACTTAAAACACCAGAATACTGGTTTGAAACTATTCAGAATGAAATTTTCAGACAGGTTTCTGAGTATTTAGAAATTAATGAAGAAATGAACCAGACCAAACTTGCCGAAAAGTTAGGTGTAACCAAAGGTTATGTTTCACAAGTAATGAATGGTAATTTCAATTATACTTTAAAAAAACTAATTGAACTTTCATTAGCTGTAAACAAGGTACCTGTTATAGAATTTCAGGATTTAGAAGAATTTGTAACAGATAATACTGTTAGAAAAATTAAAATGGATTATAATCAATTTTTTAATATTTCAAATAAGACAGAGAAGAATAAAGAATTGAAAATTGCTTAACTATGACACAAAAAGATTTTCAAATCGGAATAAAAAAGATTAAGGATATTGAATTTTTTATTGACGAAGAAGTTGATATAAAAGATTTAACTCAAGTTTCCATTGGTTTTGAATTAAAAACAAATATCAATCCTGATGAACATACCATTGAAATGGTATTTGCAGTACTTTATACAGACAATATTGAAAATAAAACAATCTTGAAAATAAGAACATCAAATGTTTTTCTTGTTCCGGATTTATTAACTTTTAAAAAGAAAGATGAAATGGTTTTTGATATACCCGAAGGTATATTAGTAACACTTCTTAGCTTATCAATTTCTCATACCCGTGCACTTTTAGCAAAAAATGCTAATGGTACAAAATTCTCTGATTTAAATTTGCCAATTGTTAATCCTACTGATATTTACAATAAGTTGTTTCCCAAAAAATAAAATAATACTTATTTTTTATTTTCCAAAATTCGCTTTCAGTGGTCTTAACAATTCATTTAAGCCATTTAATTCTATTTCGTACATTGTTTCTAACAACATGCCAAGCCTGCCTTTAGGAAAACCTTTTTGTTTAAACCAAACAATATAACTTTCGGGTAAATCGCAAATTAATGTTCCTTGGTATCTTCCAAATGGCATTTTAGTATTTACAATTTCAAATAAAACTTTTGAGTCTGTTATGGGAGCAGGTTCCATAGTTATTTTAATCTAAAGAATTCTTCGAGGCTCTGCCTCGGGGTTCTTGTTTTTGCCACAGATTACACAGATACTCAAAAAAAATCTGTGAAAATTTGTGAAATCAGTGGCGACTTTTTTTAAGATACCTCGAGGCTCTGCCTCGGGGTTATTCATTTAAAAGCGAAAAATAACAATTAAATTTTTATTAAGTTTTTGTTTATGCAAATATAATGGAGTCTCATTAATTTTCATTCAAAATTTATTAAATTTACATAATGAACTTGGTTGAAAAAAATATTGATAAAATTCGTGATTTGTATTTTAAACATAAAGTAGGGCGTTTATTTATATTTGGATCTGTTTTAACAAATAGATTTAAAAGCGATAGCGATATTGATTTTATTGTTGATTTTAAAAATGTTGATTTGTATGATTATGCTGATAATTATTTCGATTTAAAAATGTCGTTAGAGAAATTATTTAATCGAAATGTTGATTTATTGGAAGAAAAAGCAATAAATAATCCGTATTTGCGACAATCTATTGATTCATCAAAGCAACTTGTGTATGGATAGTGAAATTAAAACGTGGCTATATGATATTTTGCAGTCTATCATAGAAATTGAAAGTTTCTTTGTGCAGATAAACCCAAGAAATTTGATGACTACTCTAAAGATATAAGGACAAAGCGTGCTGTAGAAATAAATATTGAAATTATTGGAAAAGCAATTAATAGAATACTAAAGAAGGACAATAATTTTGAAATAGAAAATGCTCATAAAATTATTGGAACTCGTAATCGAATTGCACATGGTTACGACAAAATATCTGATGATTTAATTTGGAGCATTGTTATAAATCATTTGCCTAAGCTAAAGACAGAAATTTCATTAATGCTTGAAAAGTAATTAAGTTATACTTTAAAGCTAACCTTTCAAATAATTTACCAATCCCTTTGCTTCAAATACTGCCATAAGTTGTTGTGGGAGTGGAGCGAATTTAAATATTTTGTTGTCAATAGTAATTTCACCTTTCGCAAAATCAACTGATGCTTTTGAACCTTGTTTGTATGCGTTTACAGCTTCGGGAACAACTAAAATTGGTAACCCCTGATTTACTGATGAACGATAAAAAATTCGATTTACAGATTTACAAATAACTGCTTTTACACCTGCTTCTGCAAGTCCAACGGCAGGATGCTCACGACTACTACCACAACCAAAGTTATCGCCTGCAAAAATAATGTCGCCTTCTTTTACATTTTCGGCAAATGTTTCGTCAAAACCTTTAAAAAGATGAGGCATAATTCCAGTAGCATCTGAACTTGTAACGCTGTAAGTTAAGTTTCCGGCAAACATTTGGTCGGTATTTAAATTATCGGCATCGGCATAATTCCATATATTATCAGTTTTTCGATTTTCGCCTTTTGGAATTGATGTTGTTGTGGCAACATTTATTTCGGAAATGAATTTATTATTAGTTTTTATTCCTCTGGGGTCGGTAATTTCACCGTAAATTGCAGAAGTGGCTACAGTTGCTGGCGAAGCAAGGTAAATGCTTGCATTTTTATTGCCCATTCGCCCTAAAAAATTTCGGTTTGCTGTGGAAATCACATTAAATCCATCAGCAGGAATTCCTTGTCCTGTTCCCAAACATGGTCCACAAGAAGATGCTAGAATTGTTGCGCCTGCTTTCATTAATTTTGTAATTATTCCATTTTCAATGGCTTGCATGTAAATATCTTTTGATGCAGGTATTACCAATAATTGAAAATTTGGTGCAATATGTTTACCATCAAGTACTTTCGCAGCTATTTGTAAATCGTCTAAACGACCATTTGTACAAGTTCCAATAACTGCTTGGTTAAGTTTTGTGCCTTGTACTTCCGAAACAGCTTTTACATTTTCTGGACTGTGTGGTGCTGCAACAACAGGAAATATTTCCGATAAATCAATTTCAATTTCTTTTGCATATTTTGCATTATCATCAGCCCAAATTGAATTTAAATTATGTTCGTCATTCCGAACTTGTTTCGGAATCTCTTTACTATTTATATTAGATGCTGAAATAAATTCAGCATAACGTTTATTATTTAAAAAATTTTTTAAAACATCGTCGGCAGGAAAAACTGCATTTTTTGCACCCATTTCTGAGGCAAGATTGGCAATTGTCATTCTTTCAGAAATTGAAAGAGTTTTAACACCTTCGCCATGATATTCAATTGACATATAATTGGCACCATCGGTTCCAATTTTACCAATTATCCATAAGCTTATATCTTTGGCATACACGCCGTTATTTAACTTTCCTTTAAGTGTTACTTTAATTGACTCTGGAACTCTAAACCATGTTTCACCTTTTTTCCAAAGTCCTGCCGATTCGGTTCTATCAATTCCTGCCGCCATTGCATTAAAAGCACCAGCAGTGCATGAATGGCTGTCGCTTCCAACTATTATCATTCCAGGTTTTGCATAGTACGACATTAATTGATGACAAATGCCATCTCCAGCAGCATGAAATTTTGTAATTCCTTGTTCAATTGCAAAGTTTCTTATAATATTATAATCGTTTGCTAATTTAGCATCGGTTGGAGGTGCGTTATGGTCTAATGTAATTAATAATTGATTTGGATTATGAACTTTTGTTCCACCCATTTTTTGAAATGTTTTTATAATACTTGATGTATTATCGTGTGTTAGAACAATATCAGGTTTTTTAAAAACTATTGTTCCAGCTGATGCACCAAATATTTTTTCGGCAAATGTTTGTCCCATATTATTTCAATATTTATTCTTTTGTCATGTCGAGGCACTCGAAACATGACTTTGTTAATCCTTGTCACTCTTCGAGTGCCTCGGAGTGACTATTTGTATTTAATTATAAGATGTTTCCAGAATGAAAAAATTAATTTTATAGAAGTCCTCCATTATTATAAATTGCAATTTGAACGTCGTTAAATTTTTGAATTTTTGCTGATTTATTATTTTCAAGATTAGTAATAATTCCTTCAATTAAATCGATGCGAATGGTGTTACTGTTTTTAATTTCGAGGTCGCGTAGAACTTCTGGTTTGTATGTTAATATTGGCAAAGCAGCATTTATTGCATTGCGTTCGTATATTGCTCCAAAAGATTCGGCAAGTATGCACGAAATTCCGAGCGATTTAAAACAATCTACAGCTTGTTGACGTGAACTTCCTGCACCAAAATTTTTAGACGTAATTACAATATCTGTTGGTTGGGCTTTTTTAGCAAAATCTTCGTAACCTTTTAAATTATCAAATGTGTATTGTCCCATTTCTTTAATATCGGTAATTGCTAAATATCGATTATGAAAAATCATATCGGTATCAATATTATCAATTAAAATTAGCCAAATTTTCCCTTCAAAAATTAAGGGTTTGTTTTTTGTATTAATTTTATTTTCCGATTTTTCTAAAGTTTGATTAATGTTTTTGTCTTTTTCGAATATTGCAGGAGTATGTGGAATTTTATCTGGTGATGTAATGTATCCAGCAATTGCCGAAGCAGCAACTATGGCTGGCGATGCAAGGTAAACAAATCCTTTTCCCTGTTTCCCTTCAAAATTTCTATTTCCTGTGCTAATTGTTACTTCACCAGGTCCATTTTGACCAACTTGTCCAGCAGCACAACCCGAACAGCCTGCATTTGAAATCATTGCACCAGCATCTTTAAAAATTTGAATTAATCCTTCTGATAGAGCTTTATTCCATATATCATTTGTTGCAGGAACAATTTTTAAAACCACTCCTGGAGCTACTTTATTGTTTTTTAGTATATTAGCAGCAATTCTTAGATCTTCAATTCTACCGTTAGTACAACTTCCAATTATTGCTGAATCAATTTTTTTGCCTTTTTCGTTTTCGAGTGGTGAATTGTTATGAGGATGACCAGGCAGTGCAAGCATTGGTTTAAAAGTAGTTACATCAATGTTTATTGTTTCAAAATACGTTGCATTTTCGTCGGCAAAAATTGGAGCAATTTTTTTACCAGTACTTTTATTACAATGGTTTGTTACTTCTTTATTTGGTGGAAATAAAAATATTATTGCTCCCATTTCGGTTGCCATTGAAGCTATTGTTACTCTGTCAGATAATGTAAGTTTATCAATAGCATCACCATAAAATTCAACTGCAAAGCCAAGTAATTTGTTTGCACCAAAAATATTTAATAAGTTAAGTGCAAAATCTTTAGATGAGATATTTTTATTTAAAATGCCAGAAAAGTTTAATTTTATTGAATGTGGAGTTTTAAACCATATTGAACCTTTAGCCCATGCTGCTGCAATATCTTGGTCGCCCATTCCTTGTCCAAAAGAACAAATTGCACCCATAATATTTGCATGCGAATCGGTTGATATAAAAGTGCTTCCTGGCCATGCTATCCCTCCATCAATTGCAATATGAGTTCCAATACCAGCATCAATGTCAAAAATTCTAATATCGTTATTGCGTGCATATTTACGACAAAATTGTTGATTGGCAGCGTATTTTTGATCGGAACCAGTTGGATTACAATCGAATGTGAAAAATGTTTTTGAAGAATCTTCAATTGTTAATCCATTATCTAATAAATTTTTCACAACATTTGCTCCGCCAAAATCACGTGCAACTCTTGAATCAATTTGGATATCAATAATATCACCAGCATTAACTTTTGTTTGTTTGCTATGATTAGCAATTATTTTTTCAATTATTGTCATATTTTTATTTTGTTTGGCTAAAGCCTATATTATTTTTTATTTTATCAACGGCCTGAAGATCTTGGCAATAAATTTCAATTTATTTCTATCTATTTCTGTTTTTACTAATTATTTCAATTTATTTCAAAGCATTTATTAATATGGCATTTCGTAAAAGATTCTTCACTAATCATTCAGAATGACAGAAAGTTGTTTCTATTTATTTCTGTTTTTATATTTTCAATCTTTCGCGAAATGGTTCAAATGTCATAAAATCGGCATGATGAACAATGTATGCTTCGGTAGTTCTTTTTACCATATTTCCTTCACCTGCGTGTGTTGCAATAATATGACACACTTCGGCAGGAACTTCGCACATTTCTGCTAACGAAACTCCAGAAAACGGATGACGAAGGTATTTTCCATAATTACCCTGAATTGATTTTCCATCTTTTAGTTCGTATTCAAGTAATTTGCCAACATCAGCAAGAATTGCTCCTGCAATTAAAACATCCATATTTACTGGCAAATCAGTTTTGAAGAATTTATTCATTTGCTCACCGCAATCTTTTGAAACATGAACAACTGCACGTTTGTGACACATGAATGTTACTTTAAAATCTGGCCCACAAAGGAGAGTAAAAGGAATTGTGTTTAAATCTTCTGGACTAAGCACAGATTTTTGTAATGCTAAAGCCCATGTTAACATTGTTGCTTCTTTAAGTTTTTCGTCTTTAATCCATTCTAATTCTGGCCAAAGTTGCTTTGATTGTTGTTTGTATTTTTGTTCTATATCTATCATATTTAGTTAATAAGTTATTTAGTTAATAAGTTATTTAGTTAATAAGTTATTTAGTTATTAGTAATTTATGAGATATCGTTCTTTAATTAGTTTTAATTTTTGCATTTTTAAGATAAAGAATATATCCATTTAACAACTTAATTACAAAAAGAGTATCATTTTTTAAATTTAAATTTTGTTCATTATTAATATATTTTTCATCTAGTGAGCAAATTAAATGCTCTAATATCTCAAATAATGAACCTCTTGCTTGTCTGTTATATTGAACATTTTCTTGATAATGAAATCTTCCAAACCCTTCTGCAATATTTGCTGTTACCGATCTTGATGCTCTGATTAATTGGTCAATAAGCCTATATTTTTTTTCAGTTGGAAAATTCTTTACTAATTCAGAAATTTTAATTCTAAGTTCCCTTGCTTTTTTATATACTTCTAATTCTTCAAAACTTTTCATAGCTATCTTTATTAATCCAAATAACTTAATTTTTAATAACTTAATAACCCAATAACTATTAACTTAATTTCTTAATAATAGCATCTGCCATTTGATGTGTACTAGCAGCACCTTGATTAATTACTTCCTGAGTACCTCTCATTTTTAGCATATCATAAGCTCTAACTTTACCTTCGGCAATAACTTCGGCAACTGCTTTTTCGATACGTTTTGAAATAGTTGTTTCTCCAATATGTTCTAACATCATTACAGCAGAATTAATCATTGCAATTGGATTAACAATACTTGTTTCAAATTCGGCATATTTTGGTGCTGAGCCGTGAGTTGGTTCAAAAACCGCTACACCTGATTCTGGGTTAAATTGTGCAGAAGTTGCAAATCCCAAGCCTCCTATTAAGCCAGCAAAACCGTCAGAAATAATATCGCCAAACATATTGCTTGCTACTATAACATTATAGTTCTCTGGATTTTTTGTAAGCCACATCATAGTTGCGTCAATATTAATATCTTCTACTTTAATATTTGGATATTCTGCTTTGCTCATTTCTTGTGCTATTTTGAGCATCATTCCGGATGTTTCTCTTAACACGTTAGGTTTTTCGCTAACAGTTATTTTATTGAAATTTTTCTTTTTTGCATATTCAAATGCTGCTTTAATAATTCGTGTACAATATTTTTTAGTAAGAATTCTTGTAGATATTGCAATTTCTTCGCGTGGACTTTTTGAAAAATTATCAACAAATTTTTTATGTGTCATTAAAGCATTGTAAACTATATCTGATGGGTTAGACCATTCCACACCACCATATAAGCCTTCGGTATTTTGACGAAAAATCATGACGTCAATTTCTGGTTCTTCAATTTGTTTATTTGCACCACGTCGAATAAAATTTAATGGATTTCCTTTAAATGTTTTACATGGTCGCATGCAAATATCAAGATTAAAATGTTGCCTCATAGTAACTATTGGGCTATAATATGTATAACCTTTACCTTGTAATTCGGTTGATAGTTCGGCAATAGCTTTATCTTTTGGTTTTGAGGTAATTGCTCCAAAAAGTCCAATTTTATGTTCTTCTAATAATTTAATTGTACGATCGGGAAGTGGGTTTCCTTCTTTACACCAAAATTCCCAACCAATGTCACCTTGAACATAATTTGCCTTAAATCCAGCTGCATCTAACACTCTAACGCATTCTTCTAATACAGCTTTTCCTATACCATCTCCTGGCATTGCTACAATTGTTCTTTTTTCCATATTTTATTTTTGAATTTGCGACAAAGATAATTAATAGTTTAAAAAAGAAATTTGTGTTTTATATATTTCAAAACATAAATAATAATTTTGGACTAAAGTCCATTTAGGTTTAAATAATTTGCCACGACCTAAAGGTCGTGGCAAATAAAATTTAGGAAATTGGCTTTAGCCAAGATTAGTATTTTTTGTTAATTTTTTACCAAATTCTAATTCGTTTATCTACCGATACAAATCTTGCGTCAGTTTCTTTTATATTAAATGCTTTGTAAAAATCGTCGGAGTGGTAGACTGGAATATTTACACGTGCGCGGGCAGGAGAGTGTACATCTTCTTTTAAACGACGCATTAATTCTTGGTCGCGTATTTGCTGACGCCAAATTTCTGCAAATGAAAGGTAAAACCTCTGAATTGGACTAAATCCATCTATTGCTTTTTCATTTCCTTTTAATGTTTTCTTTAGTGCGTCTAACGAAATTGATACTCCACCAAAATCGGCAATGTTTTCGCCCAATGTTAATTCACCGTTAACATGTAAACTATCTAAAAATTTAAAGTTATTATATGCATCAATTAATGGTGTGGTTTGTTTTTTAAAATTGTCAATATCTTGTTGAGTCCACCAATTTTTTAAATTTCCATCTTTATCATATTGGCATCCTTGGTCGTCGAATCCATGTGTCATTTCGTGACCAATTACTGCACCAATACCTCCATAATTTACAGCATCATCGGCATCTTTATTAAAAAAAGGTGGTTGTAAAATTGCGGCTGGAAATACAATTTCATTCATGTTTGGATTGTAATAAGCATTTACAGTTTGTGGTGTCATACCCCATTTTGTACGGTCAACTGGCTTGTCAATTTCGGCTAACATTCTTTTAAACTCGAAATTATTTGCTAAAATAACATTAAGCACAAATGGTTGGTTCGATATTTTTAAATTAGTGTAATCAATCCATTTATCGGGATAACCAATTTTAAGACTTATAGTTTCTAACTTTTCAATTGCTTTAATTTTAGTTTCAGGTGTCATCCATGTAAGAGCTTGGATATGTTCTTTTAAGGATACTTTTAAATTTTTTACTAAATCTAACATTCTAGTTTTAGCTTCGGCAGGAAAATATTTTTCTACATAAATTTTACCTACTGCTTCGCCTAACATTCCGCTTGTTACTTCAACAATTCTTTTCCAGCGTTCTTTCATTTTAGTTTTTCCAGATAGAATTGTTCCGTAAAAATCAAATTTTGTTTTTTCGAAATCGCTGCTCAAATAAGAAGCGTAGGTATTTATTAAGTTGAATGTTAAATAATCTTTCCAATCGTTAATAGAAATTGAATTTGTCATTGTGCCAATTTCTTTAATAAAATCGGGTTGATTTACATTTATTTCTTTAATGTTAGGTTTACCAATAGAATTAAAATATAGTGTCCAGTCAAAATTTGGCGACAATTTCTGTAATTCAGTTAAAGTCATTTTGTGATACAATTTCTGTGGATCACGCATTTCAACTCTAGTCATTGAAGCTTTTGCAAATTTTGTTTCAATATTCATAATGTTATTTGCTACTTTACTAACTTCATTTTCTTTGTATTTACCAGTTAGAGTGAGCAAATTGGTAATATATTTTACATATTCTTTTCTAAGCATTTGCGATTGCTCGTCTTTGCTTATATAATAATCGCGGTCGGGTAATCCAATTCCACCTTGCATTATTTGAGTAATTACCATTGCGCTATTTTTATCATCCTGATTACCAAAAATATAAAACATAGGGTAAACTTCAATAGTCTGAAGTTTTGCAACTTGAGTTATTAAATCATTAGAATTTTTTATTGCAGATATTTCGTCGAAATATGGTTTTAGTGGTTCAATTTTAAGTTTTTCAATGGTAACTGTATCTAAGCCAGATGAATAAAAATTGGCTATTTTTTTTAATTCACTTCCATCTTTTGAATCTTTTGAACTAATAGCATTTTCGAATAATTCTTTAAGCATGCTTGTATTATCTTCAGCAAGTTTATGGAAAGAACCAAAAACTGAATATTCTTCTTTTATTGGATTATTTTTGATCCAGCTACCGTTTGCATACATATAAAAATCCGTTCCAGGAGCAATGTTTGTATCCATATTTTCGGGATTAATTGATTTTGCTGTCATAGTACTTGATTCTGTTTTATTTGTTGACTCGTTAGAACATCCTGTAATTAAAGCTATTGAAGCTGTAATTAATAATAAGTTATTTTTAAAAATCATAAATTAATTTTTTATCAAAGCTAATAAGATTTTTAAAAACTAAAACGTTGTTAAATAAATATTTTAGTTTGTAAAACGTGGGTTAACAACGTTGTTGTATATAGAACCAAATGTGTAAGTTAAGCCCAAACTACAATAATATGTATAATTAGTTTGAAGTTCGCGTTGTTGTAAAAGTATTTCTTCTTGAGTAGCACCAGCTTTAGGTAACGATAATTGATTTCGAACAAATGAATAATAGCCATAAATATTAAACGACAAACCTTTTACAATTCTAATATCTGCAGTAAAAGAAGTGCTTAAACTATTTTTAGTAAAATCGTGCATATAATTTTGTCCGTTTACTGAAATGTTTATGCTTCCCCATTTCTGTATTGTTTTAAATCCAATATTTAAACTTTCTGTAAATAAATCTTCGTGCAATTTGTTATATATTGTTGTATCTATATAATCTAAATGTTTATATCCAATGTTATACCTTAAAGTTAATTGTTTTCTCGACGATTCGGAGTATGGAAAAATATTGTATTCAATAGCTGGTAATGCAAAATATCCTAATTTTATATTGTTATATGTTGAATATTGTACGCCTATATTTGCTCCAGTAGACCAGTGTTTAGATATGCTTTTTACTAATTCTGAAGATGCATATAATGATTTGTTATAAGAAAAAATATTACCATCGGTCATTTCGTATTTTTGCTCGTTGTAATTATGTCCAACATAAAAATTATATTTCCAATTTTCAGTAATTCTATCAATGTTTAAACTAGAATTAATACTGGTTGAATGATAGGTTTGTTGAGCATTTAACCATGCCGACGACGATAAGTTAAATACCCAGCTATCCCATTTATCTTTTACAATTTCGTTTTTTGAGGGAGCATTATATTTAAAAGTAATATCTTTAATTACGCTAGTTTTTGCAACATATCTAATTAATCCGGCTTGTAAAATTTGTAAGAATTCTATTCTTGTTTCATCTGCTGTATTGTTTGCGTTTGTTGTTAGCGATAGCGTATCGGTCATTCCTTTTAATTCAAGTTGACCGCTAAAATATAATTTATATTCAGTGCCACCACTTCCAGTATTTTGACTCGAAACTAAAATATGAACTTGAGCTTCTTTAGGGTCTCGAACATAATTAACGTATGTTAATTCTTGTTTAATAAATTCAAAATCGCAACTGTTACATTCTAAAAATATTTTTATTGCATTTATTCTTTTTGCAGTACTCGTATCGGTTTGCGAGAATGATAAATATGCAAATGAATATATAATTATTAGAACAAATATTTTTTTCATTATGTTTTAATTTGTTACAAACATAACGAAGATAATTAAAATTAATTGTTAATTAATTGTAAATAACAAATTAAAAAATTTCGATTATATAATCTTATAAGGTGTTTTCAAGGCTTTTTTTATGGCTACCTTGGTATAATTCGTACTCAAGATATAAACATTCAATTGGTCCATTGAATATTGTTATTTTTTTTGATGATTTTAAACCAATTGATTTTGCTTCTTCATTTTTCATTAAAATTATGCCAGCTTTAAAACCCGAATAAGAGTTTTTTAATTTGTTACCAATACTTTTATTAAACGCATAAATATCTTCTATTTTAAGACGTTCGCCATAAGGAGGATTAAAAATAACTGTTCCAGAATTTTTTCCACAATTTGATAAGAAAAAATCGTCAATTTTAAAATTAATAAGATCTGTAAATCCAGCATTTGTGGTATTTTTAAATGCATTATCAATTACTAGTGAATTAATATCTGAGCATATAATTTCGGCTTCTGAGGTAATTATTTCTGAATTTGCTCTTTCTTTAACAAAATCCCATTCTTTACTATTAAATGAATTCCAATGCATAAAAGAATAGTTTTTTCTATTGTATCCAGGTGGTGTGTTCGTTGCAATATAAGCTGCTTCAATGGGTATAGTTCCCGAACCACACATTGGGTCAATAAAAAACGATTTCTTATCCCATTTCGACATTAAAATTAAACCAGCTGCTATTGCTTCATTTAATGGAGCATCGCCAGTAAACTCGCGATAACCTCTTTGATTTAATGGTTTTCCAGAGCTATCTAATGATACCCAAATGTTTTCTTCCGAAATATGAATGTTTATAACAATATCTGGGTTAGTTTTATCAACAGATGGACGAATTCCAAATTTATTTCTGAAATAATCTGCTACTGCGTCTTTTGTTTTTTGTGCTACATAACCTGTATGTCTGAATATGTTTGAGTATGCCGATACATCAATATAAATTGTTTTTTTATAATCGAAATAGTTTTCCCAAGTAATATTGTATATATTGTTATAAAGTTCGGTATCGCTTTGCGCTTTAAATTCTGAAATTGGCATTAATATTCGCAATGCTGTGCGTAAGCAGTAATTTGCTTTATACATTTCAGATAAATTTCCAGTAAATGATACTGCGCGTCTAAGAATTTTAATGTCTTTAAAATTGTATGATAATAATTCTTCGTAAAGAACCTGTTCTAGCCCTGCCGAGGTTTTTGCTATTAAGTTCATCTTATTTTTTATTTATTTTTCGTGTAAGTTTAGCTATAACATGTTTTCCACATTTTTCGCTCAAAATTGTACAAATATTGTCGTCAAGTCCTTTATAGCGATACTCAGAATTATCTTTATTAGTTCCAAAAACAAAATCACCAAAATTTCTATTGTTTGATATTTTTTCATCTTTAGATGCGTTTGCCGACCACTCACCTAAAAGCTTACTTTTATTGCCATTAAAAAGTTTAAATGTAGCATCGGAGTTACAACTACTTAATTGAAATGTTTTTCCATTGTATTTCGATTTTTCGTCATTCACAGTTTCTGTTGAAGAGCTTTCGCTAACACTAAAATTCGAAATAATTAAAATAAAATCTGCATTTTGTTTATCATTTTCAGTAATTGCTAAATTGTAAATTGATGATTCTGATTTAAGCCCATTAATAAACGCATTTTTATATTCTTGCCATTTTGTTTCGTTTGCATATTTGCCATCAAAACAAGTTTTAACTTTAGTTTCGGTATCGAATTTTATTAGCATAGTAGCTTGTTCTTTAAGTGGTTTTCCGATATAGCACCCACTTAATAACATTAGAAATATTATAAAATTTTTATTTTTCATTCTGTTATATTAAATAAGATCCATTTATATGGACAAATTTCGATTAAAAAACGATTATTTTCAAATATTTTATCAAAATAAGATAAAATAGGAATATTATTAATAAAAATTGTATTGTTTTTTACATTGTGTAAATTAATGATTTGAATGTTTGGGAAGAAAATTTGTTTAATTCCTGTATTGGAATAAATAATATTTTTAAAATTTAAATTAAAAGAGTTTTTAATTATTTCGTTTTTTGAGCATTTTGTTACAACATTTATTTCTTCAAAAATACTGTCGTTACTATAATTATATGAGATCTTAAAAATTTGACTTGCATCTGAAACATTTATATTTTTTAGTTGCTCATTTTCGTATTCAAAATAATAATCGTTAGTTATATAAAACGCTCCTTGTTGTTTTTCGTTTTCATTAATTTGTGGGAATTTATTATCAGTAAAACTCCAATCGTATTGGGTTGTAACCCCTTTGTTATCATAATAAACATTATGAATTATATATTTTGCATTGTTGGCTGGATAACCAATAAACTGATTTGAATCTTTTGGTTCTGTAAATGATAGTTTTGATATTTTAAGTTCTGAAATTTTGTTATAACTTAATGCAATAGCGTCAGAATCTTTAGCAATTTTAAAAAATAAATTTTGTGTTTTCGATATAATCGGAATAAAAAAAAATAATAAAGCAATTTTAAGCATTATTTCTTTTGCTTCTTAACTTTATTTGAATCTGAAGGAATAATTCTAATTGAATCGCGTTCTTCTAACACTTTTATAACAGGGTCGTGTTCCTCAATTATTATAGGTTTTACATTTTTATTACAAGAATAAGTTAAAGCAAAAAAAAGAAATAAAAGAGTAAAAATTTTATATTTATTCATTGCCAAATTTTTGTTCAGAATTCTCTTTTGCCTTCTCTTTACTCTTTTTACCTTCTTCGGTATTATTAGTTTTTGTTCTCATAAAAATGCCCTCGAGATGAAATCCTGGTGTTTTAATTCCTCTTTCTTCTTTGTTTGTTGTAAAATATATTTTTCCTTGTGGTTGATACGTAACGCCCATTTCTGCATCAACTAAAAGACTATCCGAAGAGTTTTTTGTAACATAAACTGAAAAGTTTGAAAACCCCCATTTTTTAAATTTCCACATATAATCCCATTCTTCAACTTCAGTTTTATCTTCGGTTAAATAAATTACAACATCAGCTTTCGTAATATCGGTAACTTCTAGCAAAACAAGGTTTGCATCGCCTGGATTCATCATTTCAATTACTGTTTGAGCTTTTAAATGGTTAGAATTTATTACAAATGCTAATATTAAAATAAACAATAAGTTCGTTTTCATATTTATAATATTTATATAAAAAATTAAAATTAGGTATACAAATATACCAATAATATTAAAAATTACAAAAAATATTATTAACAGGAACAATTATCTTTTCCGCATTTGTTTTTATTTGCTTTTAACGACCTAATAATTAATATGATAGCAACGGAAATTGCGAACAAAACAATTAATGTGGTAAGTAAATCAAAAATCATATTAAAAAAATATTTTACCAATTATTTGAACAAAAAAAGCTAAAAACCATGCTAAAGCTGTAGAGTAAAAAATTGTAAAAATGGCCCATTTCCAGTTACCTGTTTCTTTTTTTATTGCCGCAATTACAGCTACACAAGGAAAATAAATTAAAATAAAAATTAAATAAGAAATTGCAGTAATTGGGTTAAAAAGTTTAATATTTGAATTTTTATTAATAGTTGTTTCTCTAATTTTGTATATTAATGTTTTGTTTGCTATATCAGATTCCTTTTCGGCTTGAAACAAAACTCCTAATGTACTAACTACTATTTCTTTGCTCGACACTCCGGCAAGTAAGCTAATGCTCATTCGCCAATCGAAACCTAAAGGTCGCATTATTGGTTCTATAAATTTTCCAATTTTACCAATATATGAGTTTTCTAATTGCTCGTAGTTTATTATATTTTCTAAATTATTTATTTTTTGATTATATATTTTTATGCTGTCTTTTTGAATTTGTTTTGATGAAATTAATTTTAAATTTTGTTTTTCAATATTGTAAATTTTAGTGTTATTTGTTTCACGAGGAAAATAACCTAATGTCCATATTATTATTGATGCAATTAATATTACTCCCGACATTTTTTTTAAGTATTGTGTTGCTTTGCTCCACATGTGCTTTGTTATGTTTTTCATAGTAGGCATTCTGTATGGTGGTAGCTCCATTACAAATGGGATATCTTTTGCTTTAAAAATGGTTTTCTTAAAAATTATGGCCATTAATGCAGCTATTAATATTCCTGTTATATAAATTAAAAATAACACATTACCCGGATGTGATGGAAATATTGCTCCAATTATTAGAATATATACTGGCAAACGTGCACTACATGACATAAATGGGTTAATGAGTATTGTTAAAATTCTATCGTTTCTACTTTCTATTGTTCGGGTCGACATAATTGCTGGTACGTTACATCCAAAGCCCATTATTAATGGAATAAACGATTTACCATGTAAGCCAATTTTATGCATAATTTTATCAACAATAAATGCAGCACGTGCTAAATAGCCAGTATCTTCCATTAATGAGATAAAGAAAAATAATATTAAAATATTTGGTAAAAACACAATTACACCACCAACTCCATGAATTATTCCATCTACAAATAAATCTTTAAAAGAGCTATTTGATAAATTATTATTGACTGTTGTTGCAACAAATTGCACTAAATTATCAATCCAATTCATTGGGTATTTTCCTAACGAAAAGGTTGCTTGAAACATTATCCACATTATTATTATAAATATTGGAAATCCAAATACTTTATGTGTAAAAAAGGTGTCAATAATTTTCGATTTGTTAACTGTTTTATCTGGACCGTCTTTAAATGTTTCTTTAAGTGCTCCTGCAATAAAACCATATTTTGCATCGGTAATGAGTGTTTCGCTGTCTTCTTTTAAATTACTTTCTAAAAGGTCAATACTTTTTTTTACATTAACCAGAATTTCTTCTTTATTTGCACATTGTTCTATTAAATTTATTGCATTTTTATCTTTTTCGAGTAATTTTATTGATAAAAACCTTGACGAAAACTTATCGGTAATACTTTTGTTTAGTTTTATTTTATCTTGTATAATTTTAATTTTTTCTTCAATATTAATTCCGTAATTAATGTGTATGTGCCTGTATATAGTTGAGTTATCTTCGTATAGTTCAATAATTTTATTAAATAAATTTATTATTCCTCTACCTCTCGAACTTACTGTTGGGGCAATTGGAAATCCTACCATTGCTCCAAATTTTTCGAAATCGAATTTATCTCCTTTTTTTTCTAACTCATCGTACATGTTTAAAGCTATTACAACTTTAACGTCCATATCAATAAGTTGAGTTGTAAGATATAAATTACGCTCTAAATTTGAGCTATCTATTACATTTATAATTACATCTGGTAGTTCGTTAAAAATATAATTTCTAACATATAATTCTTCGGGTGAATATGCCGATAAAGAATATGTTCCTGGCAAATCAACAACATTTATTGTATAACCTTTTTGATTAAAAGTTGCTGACTTAGC
This sequence comes from Bacteroidales bacterium, assembly GCA_036171595.1. GTDB lineage: Bacteria > Bacteroidota > Bacteroidia > Bacteroidales > GWA2-32-17 > GWA2-32-17. The sequence continues at coordinate 6,744 of JAVHRJ010000108.1, read as the reverse complement.
GTCTATTGTTACGCCACTATAGTTTCCAACATGTTCGTGTGAGTTTGAAGCGTGATTAAAAAGTGTTGTTTTCCCACAATTAGGATTTCCAATTAATACAACATTTATTGTTTTTCCTTTTTCGCTAGCCTTTTTTATTAAGATTTCTTCATTTACAAGATTTTTGGCCTCTTTATTGTCAATATTGTCATTTAATGCTTCATTTTCTGTAATTACTTCAATAAGTGATGATTCTGATTTTCTTAATGAGACTTCATAACCCATAATTTGATAAATAATAGGATCGTTTAAAGGAGCTCTCTTTATTGCTTTTACAATTTTTCCTTTAACGAATCCCATTTCTGTAATTCGTTTTCTAAAGGCACCTCGACCTTTTATTTTAACTATTACAGCTTTATCATTTATGTTTAATTCCGATAGTATCATTATTTAGATTAAATAAACGCAAAGGTAATTATTTTCCTATTTTTTAACTTAAATTATTATATTAATTATAAAATATAATATTTGTGGTTATTAATGTTTGTATCTTTGTACAAACATTAATTATGAACGAAGAGAATATCAATAATAAAATAAATGAGCTATTAGGAAAGAATCCCGATAGGTTAGCTATTATTGATGAAATGATACCAATAAAGGTTCAAATGGAGTATTTTGATTTTGCCAATGTTATTAGAAAGGAAAATAATTTTGAAAATACTTTAAATGAAAAAGATTTATTATTCTCTAAAGATTCTACTACAATACAAAAAAAAGAATTACTTTCTAAATTGGCTTGTATAGATGTTCCTGAAGCATATCGAACAATTGAACAATATTTATTAGCTCCCGATAAAAAACTTTTAAATTGGGCAAAATTAGCTTTATTTGAAAGTAAAATGTTGTTAGAAAGTTCGCTTTTAGATCAAAATCATGTGCTTATTTCTTCAGGATTGGGGGGTAAAAATAATATGTTACGTTATTTTATTGTTATTTTTATAAGAGATGATTTTTCTTTTAATGACACTAAAAAAAAAGTTGTTATAAATGAATTTGATGTTATTTTGAAAAAAAATAATTGCGAAGCGGAGCTTCTTCGATTTTATAAAAAATATTTCACTCTAAAAACTTTAGTTCCGCTTAATGTAAATTTAAAAACTTTATTTTCAAGTGCAATTAATGAATGTAATCAGTATGGTAATTTTTTAGTCGATAATTTTATTGTAACTAATGTTAAAAAATTAACTACTCCAGAAATAATTAGCTTACATAACAAACTAAAAAATAAAAACGAAAATGAATAATATTGTTGATGTTGCAATTCAAGTGCTTCCAAATAGTAAAGAAATACATCCTTATGATATTGTTGATAAGGCTATTGAATTAATACAAAAATCAGGTTTAAAATATCGTGTTTGCCCGTTTGAAACAGTTGTTGAAGGGAAATTAGAAGTTATTTTAAAGTTAGTTAATGAAATTCATGCAGAATGTTACAAATATGGAACCGAAACTATGATGACTTATATCAAAATTCAAAGCGCTGCTAATAAAGATGTTACAATTGAAGATAAAATGCATAAATACGATTTGTAATTAATTTTTTTTAGTTTGGTAAGCAAATTAATTTTTTAGAATATTCTATATTATTAAGTTTAATGTTTACAATGTAATAGCCTTCATTAATATTTAAAAGCAAATCGCTCAATTTAATTTTATTAGTTCCTTTTATTGATTTAATATTTGAATTAATAATTATTTTCCCCGAAACATCTATTACCGATATTATAACATTTTGCTCAATTTCTGAATTAAAGCTAATTGTTGCATCAGTTACAAATGGATTAGGGTAAATAAATGCTTTATTTTGCTCAAATTCATTCTCTAAAATGTTTGTTGTATTTGTTGCATAATTTAAAGTCCAACCAGGTGCTTGTGTTGTTGAATTAGTAATAAATCTGATGCATACAACTGGTGCTTGAACTATAAGTGATTGTGTTGGGGGTGTTAAATTGTTATAAGTTGCAATTGTATTAGAAGCTAAAAAGTTGTTTTTAAAAACTTTTAAATAGTCGCCAGTATTATCACTGGCAAGGTTAAATTCTGTAAAATTAAGAGTTATTGATTGTGCATTTGCTGGTTTTATAATCCATCTGCAATTTGTTGAATTATTATAATCGCACGAACCACTACCGTCGGATACTGAACCACTTAAATCAAAAATAGAATCTGCTAAACAGTAATTTAGCGAATAACTTGCATTAAATCCATCAGCTTCATTTATACTATCGGTGCTAAATGTTATATACATATTATTTGTACTCGATTGATTAATAGTAGGAGAGGAGCTTTCGGTAGTTATTGGCAAATTTAAATTGTTATAACAAGCTAAAAGTGGCGATTGCTCATTTGTTCCATCATAAATATTAATGGTATCGCCTGATGCAATATCAAATCTATCAAACAATAATTTAATTTTTTCGCCACAATTTGGGTTTATTAGCCATGAGCAATTATTGCCTTTTGAGTATTGCAAATTTCCACTGCCATCGGTAAATGTTCCGTAATTATTTGTATCTAAAGAAAATGATGTGCAATTTAATGGATATGTGTAATTTAGAGTATCAGGGTATATATCAACAATTAATTCTTGACAAAAATTAAAATTATACCCATTTGGATTTAATTGATCGAGATAATAAAAACCATCGTTTGAGCCATTCCATCCCCAATTAAAATGGAAAAAGATATTTGATTGATATCCATCGCAAACAAATGCATGCCCCGATGTAAAAGTTGTATCTTCCCATCCAGCGTAATACAATGGTCGTTTTTTATCGAGATTTGTAATAATTAAACTATCCCAATTTAGGCTTGAGCTATCTCTAAAAATATAACGAGTTTCGTTGCAATATTTAAAATAATTTTTAAACGAATAGGCTGCTTTATGATTCCACATACCTGAACCAGTTGGACCATAATCCATATCAACAGAAACTCCAATATGAAATAATAATTTAGCTATTTCTATATTGCTATTTGTTAATTTATTAATCATATCATTCCATTGATAGTTAGCGTTTTGAAAGTCGGCGGTAATTGTTCCATAAGTTGGGTGGTTATAAGTATAATTACCAAATCCTGATAATGGCCATCTATGATAGAACATTATTTGCCCCATTGCTGTAGCAACACAGCCTGCATAAGTGTGTCCATCTGGACCAGCAGCATCGGCAGGGCATTGCTCGTTATAATACTTGTCTTGATTCCACGTGCTTGTTAATAATGGCGTTACAGCTTTGCTTTTTATTTGGTTAATATTTTGAAAATACTCCCAAGCTTCGTTAATGTCTTTTGTTATAGGTTTACTTGTATTAATTGCAATATTTATTTGATTAGTATAGTTATCCATCCAGTATTTGAAATTCGAATTATTTGAATTTTTTTCAAAATTATTTTCAAAAGAATAACCCAAAATTGGAAATACGTTTTTTTGAGCGGCAACAATAATAAAACCTTTAGGCTCAAAATTATAAATATTGTAAATAGGGGTATTATTGCTTGATTTATAATAATTAATACTTGAAATTTTTATGTCATTTTGTTTTAAGTTTGGGTTATTTGATTTATAGAAATTTAGTGCGATTTTTTGAAGTGTGTGTTGATTTACTTCTTGGGCAAAATTGTTATTAATACATAAAATAACAAATATCAGAATAAAATAAAATATTTTATTTTTCATAAAAAATTTTTTATAAAAATAAAAAAAATGCTCGAATATTTCGAGCATTTAATATTTAATTTTTAAATTTCTTCAAAAGTTCTTTTATAGCATCTTTATGAACCGTGAAGTTCATCATTTTGAGTTTTACAAAATCTTCTCTAAAAAAGTAGTAACCAAATTCTTTTGCATTTGAATCATTGTTTCTCGATCCTGCACCAGAGTCTTTTATTAAATACCATCGTTCTCCTTTAAAATCGGCGAATCCAACAAGATGAAGTCCATGGTCGTCGGTAGTTGTTTGATTAGAAAAGCGAAATTGACGAGCTTCATCGTTAATAGAATTAGATGGAATATCAAAAGATGGAATAATAGCACATTGGGTTTCTGAATCAAATCCAGCTTCCGATACATCACCTCCAATTGCTACAGTATAGCCATTTTCAATACAACTTCTTAAAGTTGTAATATATTCGTTTAATGGAATATTATAATATTCTTTACTTTTCCACCAATTATCTGGAACATCATATAAAACTTTTTGGTAATAAGGTTCTTGCATTATAGAAAGTATGTCGATATAGTCATTTGGAACAATTTTTAGAAAATCGGTTAGATATTGCTTTGGTGTTAATTTCTTACCATTCACTAAAACTTCTGTTGGAGGTGTGCCAAGATAATGATTAAGAATAGATTTAATAGTTGTTAAAACTTCTTCTTCGTTCCATGCGTTAGATGTTTTAACAAAGTGCAAATAAGAATCCATTTCTTCTTTCATTTTATCGTGCGAATGGTATTTTCTGCTATTAATCAACCCAGTATATGAATCTAAAGGAACCGCACCATATAATTTAAACATTTCTGTAACAGCATTTGCTTCACTACCTTCATCAAAAAGAGAATTGCCACGTGTAGCAATGTATTGCTTAGCTTTTTCAACATATTGCCAGTAAACTATATATAGTTCACTTAATTTTATTTTTTGATTAGTAATTCTAAAAACTTCAGATTCAAAATATGAAATTGTTGAAAATGCCCAGCATGTACCTGTATTGCCTTGAGAAACAGGAGAATTATGCCAATAAGATTTATAAAGGTCAAATTTGTTTGGTAATTCAATGCCAGACAAATCAGATTTAAATCGTTTATATTCTGGTGTTACTTGCGATGCTGTTTCTACATTTCTAACATCTTTCATAATAACATTTTGGTAAAAACCAGCTTTTGAAGGTTTAAATACTGCCTTGTCTTTTTTATCTTGAGCCTGAATATTTGCAATCACAAAAAATGTAATTAGCAGAATGATAGTTTTTTTCATGGTAAATTGGTATAAAAAAATGTTTTACTAATGTAATAATTTTATTGTTTCAAAAATTTATTTTTAATCCATCAATAGCTAAATATGTTTCGTTAAAAATTGTTTTAGCTTCATTTAATAATTCTTCCATGTTTTTATAACGAGCAGAGAAGTGTCCGATTATTAATTTCTTTGCTTCTGCTAATTTTGCTATTTCGGCAGCTTCTTTAGCAGTTGAGTGAAAAGTTTCTTTAGCTCTTTCAATTAAATTTTCTTGAAATGTTGCTTCATGATATAAAATATCTACACCTTTAATATACGGAACTATTTCTGGTGAAAAAATAGTATCGGAACAATATGCATAAGAAAATGCTTTTTTTGCTGGTAAAGTCAGTTCAGAGTTTAATATTATTGTATTGTTTGGCGTTGTAAAATTACTTCCAGTTTTAATATTTGGGATTTCTTTTAAAGGAATATTATACTCGTTAATTTTTTCTTTAATAATATTCAATAATTTTTGTTTTTCTCGAAAAACAAAACCGCAAGTTGGTATTCTATGGTTTAGTGGGAAAGATGATATTTCAATGTTTTTATCATTAAATAATATTTCACTTGAATTATTTTGCAAATCGTGAAATGTTATTGGGTAGGAAAACTCTTCGCCAAATAATTTTGTAGTGTTTAAAATAATATTTTCAAGTCCTGGGAATGAGTAAATATGCAATTCATTTTTTCTTCCTAATAATTGTAATGATGATAATAATCCAAAAATTCCAAAAAAATGATCTCCATGTAAGTGACTAATAAATATATGATTTAATTTATTAAATTGAAGTTTTTGTTGTCTGAAGCGTATTTGTGTTCCTTCACCACAATCTATTAAAAATAAGTGCTCATGTACATTAAGCACATGAGCACTAGTAAATCGTTCAGATGTAGGCAAAGCAGAGCTACTGCCTAATATAGATAAAGTAATAGCCACTTAAATCATTTACACAAATTTATTTTCCTACTAATTCAACAGCTTTATCAAGAGTGTACGAAATGTTAAGAACAGTATCAAGTTGCGAAATGGTTATTAATCTTTCAACTGCTGGTTGTAGGCCAGTAAGTACAAAAGTACCATTAGCATTCTTGCAAAGTCTGTTAGCAACAAGTATTGCACTTAATCCACTTGAATCGCAATAGCGACAACTGCTGAGATCGAGGATAATATTCTTCTCTCCATTACCCGAAACAAGAACAAGTTCTGATTTAAGGGCTGGAGCAATATGTGTATCCAACTTCTCAACTAATACCTTAACTAAGGTATAATTTTCTTTTTTTTCTATGCTAAATTCCATCGTATAAAAATAATATATTTTTAAATATTAAAGGAATTATTACTCATTATTTTTATTTTTATTTTTCGATTCTTTCTCAGAATTTTCCATTTTATCTTTTAATTCTGCTAATCCAGCAACATCGCCAAGGGTTGTAATTTCAGCTTTTGGAGCTGGTTCTTGCTTTGTTTTCTTAGTTTTCTTTTTAGTAGAAACTTCTTCTTTTTTAGTGTCTTCGAAAACTCTTGTATGCGATAAAATTATTTTTTTGCTTTCTTTTGAGAAATCAATTACCTTAAATTCAAGTTTTTCGTCGGTTACAGCCATCGAGCCATCTTCTTTAACTAAGTTTTTAGGTGTAACAAAACCTTCTACTCCATAAGTTAATGCAATAGTTGCACCTTTATCATTTAAGTTAATAATTG
>JAVHRJ010000107.1:0-1204 GCA_036171595.1 Bacteroidales bacterium | reverse complement strand
CGAAGATTTTTTTAGAATTTAAGATGTTACTTTTAACTTTATAAACTTTATAAACTTTATAACTAAAATATATGGAATGTGTAATTTGTAAAAATGGAACAGCAGAGCAAGGCTTTGTTACTTTTTCACTTGAGAGGAATAATGTAATTATTGTATTTAAAAATGTGCCTGCAATGGTTTGCCCTAATTGTGGTGATTTTTATTTGTCAGAAGAAACAACAAAATTATTACTTGATAAAGCAGAAAAAACAATTGAAAAGGGAGTAGAATTTGAAATCATTAATTTGAAAGGTGCAGCTTAACATTATGTACATTAAAAAATCAATTCCCCACTGTCACTCGTTTGTAACGAGTGACAATAATAATAGTCGTTTAAAACGACAAAAACAATAAACACTCGTTACAAACGAGCGTTAGCGGGGAAACGGAGTGAATTTTATGTAACTAATCAGTTTATGTTTCATTTGATTTTAAGCATATTATAATTTTTGATGAAAAATAATTTTCAATACCTTTTTGCCCCAAACTTACCCCCCAGCCCCCTGAAGGGGGAGAAAAAGTCCCCTTTAGGGGATTTAGGGGCAAGGCAGGGGCAAATGATAATTTTTAATATTCATAATTTATTGAAAAATACAGCTTTATCCGAACTGATTAGTAACAATTTTATTAATTTTATAGAAAAATATTTTATGAAAACTATTAGTACGACACAGGCAGGTAAAGAAATTGAGAAATTCATATATGAGACTTCTGCTTATCATGAACCCATCCAAATTAAAGGGAAAGGGAAAAATAGCTCTAATGGAATTCTTATCAGCGAAGATGACTGGATGGCGATAACTGAAACATTATATTTGCTTGCTATTCCCGGTATGAGAGAATCTATCGTAAAAGGATTAAATACCCCTATTGACAAAACCTCTGATAAATTAGTCTGGTAATGCAGGAATGGAAAATTGTCTATACTAAACAAGCACAGAAAGATGCTAAAAAACTTGTATCAGCAGGGTTGAAGAACAAAGCCGAAACCTTACTTGATATTCTGAAAAAAAATCCATTTTTCAAGCCACCTCCTTATGAAAAATTAGTAGGCGATTTGGCAGGTGCTTATTCTCGTAGAATAAATATTCAGCATCGTCTTGTTTATCAGATTTACGAACAGGAAAAGATAGTAAAGATTATCAGAATGTGGACACATTACGAG
>JAVHRJ010000106.1:0-1205 GCA_036171595.1 Bacteroidales bacterium | reverse complement strand
CTATAAAAACCGCTTTCTGACCTTTTACACCTCTATATTTAAAGGAATAGTAATGCAATAATAATTGAGTTATTGCTTGAACAATAAAAATTACTATCCAAGTAATATTCATTAAATTGTCAACTGTTTCACCATGTTTTGATGCAGGAGTATGAAGCACAAGTGGCCCCCATTTTATCAAACCATAAATTGTAAAAATATAGATGAAGGCCAAGAAGCCAAACATCAAATACCCTTGGATGTTATTGTCACCATCATTTGCTACTTGAGAGTCATCCTTACTTACACCAACCTGAGTCAAATCGAATATTTTAGTCAACTGCCATATTGCAATAGATAACAGAGCCAAAACTATAATTACCAACAAACTTGTCATTTAATTTATTTTAAATATTAATAATGAAAATGTTTACTTTCTTCAATAAATGGATTCCTTTTTGGTAAAAGTGGTACTTTAGTCAATGCAGTGAAAACAACATAAATAAACAAACCAAAAAAGAATAATACAGAAGCGATTTCCGAAACCCCTATAAACCATTGATCACCTACTGTACCTGGCATTATCATATTGAAGAAATCAATATAATGTCCTAATAATATAACTGTACCAGCCATTACAAGTACCCAAGAAATACGTTTGAAATCTGTATTAATTAATATCAATAACGGAAAAACAAAATTCATAACTACAGCACCAAAGAACGGAAGATTATACAATTCTATTCTGGTAACAAAATATGTGATTTCTTCTGGAATGTTAGCATACCAAATTAGCATAAATTGTGAAAACCATAGGTAAGTCCAAAATACACTAAAACCAAACATAAATTTCGCTAAATCGTGAATATGACTAGTGTTGACGTGTTCCAAATATCCTTTTGATTTTAAATACAAGGAAACCAAACATATTGTTGTTACTGCGCTTACAATAAAACTTGCAAAAACATACCAACCAAATAAAGTACTAAACCAATGTGGGTCAACAGACATAATCCAGTCCCAAGACATAATTGATTCGGTTACTATAAAAAACACTAAAAATCCAGCCGACATTTTGAAATTCTTTTTGTAGAAACTATTGTCAGATGATTCATCTTGTGCCAAACAATTTTTTCTAGAAAAATATCTATATAAATTCCATCCAATCAAAAATATTGCAGCTCTTATAATCCAAAATGGGAAATTAAGATAACCTGATTTATTTT
>JAVHRJ010000105.1:0-1208 GCA_036171595.1 Bacteroidales bacterium | reverse complement strand
ATTCACCCTGTTTTTTTAAATAAATTATTTCTTTTTGCAAATAAACTTTCTCCGACATTATTATCATTCCATTGTTTTATTTGTTTTATTTTTACATTTTCCAATGCGTTTTGGATTTGTTTTTGGTTACATTGGCTTGTTAAGCATGAAATACTTAGGCACAAGTCTGTTATTCCAACAGATTTATTTGCCTTAACTACTTCTTTATATTTTCCAAAACAAGATTCTATTATATCAGAACTGCATAGAATAACTGTATTTGTTGGTATTTTCTGCAAAGTATTTTCAAAATATGATTTTACCATTTCAATGATTTTTTTACCATTTTCATCATTTATATCGTCAAAACTATCAAGGCATTCTTTTACTGTTTCTACACTTAACTGTTTGTTTTTAAGTATCTTTTGTATTGATTTCAAGATTTCCAATAATTTTCTTGTTTGTAAGATGAATTTTCTCAGTGGCAATACAAAATTTACTTTTTTCTTTTCATCCTCATTTAGCACCCCTTTATCTATTAGTTTTAGTATTTTGCAACCCCAATTAAACAATGGGCTTAAATTCATAAAACGGCTTATTATTCGTTGGTTGGGAGGTATTATATGAGCAAATTTACTCAGCGATAACTTTCCTCTTAACATAGATAAATATTTAGTATAATTCTCAAAATCTTCTTGATTTTCAAATACCTTTTTGATAAACCATGAGAATTTATGCCCAATATCTTCAATATGAATTATATTAGTCAGTTTGTAGCAGCCTTTTAAATTATTGCCGTTATCTGAAACCACGTAACTTATTTGTTTTAAGTCAATACAAGACTGCAACTCTTCTGCTATTTCGTTAGACTTCCATGATTCTGACGCTTTTATACTCAAAGGAATTAAATCGTTGTATGTTAATGCCTTACCTTCGTTAATTCTGCTTTCTTTTACTGCCAGAATAACTAATAATTTTTTATTCCCAAACTGAACACTTTCATCCATAATTAAAACCCATTTTTCATTTTCAAAAAATGTTTTTTTCTTAAAATTAGCAATCCCTTGCTTTTTCATCCATGTTAAAACTGTTGCATGTGTTGGAACTCGTAATGTTAAATTAAATGATATGTTCATTGCTATAAAAATCTTACTGACTGACCGAAAACTAACTCCTGCTTCATTAACAAGTAGTAAAGCCATTTGTACCATCACCATTGGATAAGTGTG
>JAVHRJ010000104.1:0-1209 GCA_036171595.1 Bacteroidales bacterium | reverse complement strand
AAATCGGACATTATGGACAGACACTAAATAATCATAGATTTTCACAGTACACCTGGTCGAATTCATCAATATTATATTTTAATTTCATCATTATTTTTGCCTCAACTACATTTTGTTAGATTAATCTGATTCCAATAATTGTTATATCATCAGTTTGCTCATATTTTATCCCATTATTATTTATCCAATTTTCAAATGTATAATCAAGTAATTCTTTTTGTGCAGACATAGACTTTTGATTATTTTCATTTAAGAGATTTTTAAGATTTTTTGATAAAAACTTTTTACCTTTTTTACCACCAAATTGGTCAGACATACCATCTGTTAAAGTATAAATAACATCTCCTTTTTGTATTTGAAACTCATGTTGTGTAAATGATATTTGGTCGTTATCATGTTTGCCAATTGGCATTTTATCATAGTTTAATTCTACTAGTTTATTCTCTCGAATTACCCAGATTGGATTATTAGCAGAAGAATAAGTAAATTTTTGATTAACAAAATCAAAACAAATTAAACTTGCATCCATACCATCTTTGCCACCATCAGGGCTTCCATCTTTTTTTAATCGGGCTATAATAGTTCTTCGTGTTTTATTAAAAATTTCTGAAGGTTCATATAAGCCTTGTTCTATTGCATTCTCAATCGAGGATATATTTAAAATACTCATAATAGCACCCGGAACCCCATGTCCGGTACTATCAGCAGTTATCAAAGCAAAGTTGCCGTTGTTTAATCTACCAGCCCAATAAAAATCGCCACTAACGACATCTTTTGGTCTAAAGAAAACAAAATATTCAGTTAAATTTTCATCTAACAATTCTTTTGTTGCCATAAAACTTCGTTGTATTCTTTCAGCATAATTAATACTATCGGTTACTTCCTTATGTATTCCCTCAATATACTCTTTTTGCTTGATAACTAAGTCACGTTGTGATTCAATTTGATTTTTTTGTGCATTAATTTCTTCATTTGCTTGTTGGAGGTCTGTATTTTGTATTTCGATTTTTTGTTTTTGGTTTACTAGAAGTAAACTTAACTTTTTCTTTTGAATAAACAATCGAAAAATGAATATGGAAAAAAAAATGACGATCATCAAACTCCCTGTTACAAATAAAATTATGATTCTTTGTTTTTTATTTTCAGAAAATTGTAATTTTTTTTCTTTACCAAGTTTCTCAATTTGTAATTGTTTCTTCTCACTATCAT
>JAVHRJ010000103.1:0-6068 GCA_036171595.1 Bacteroidales bacterium | reverse complement strand
TTTTATGCTGTAAAAGGCGTTATTTCTTGTGTTTTTCAACCCTTGATTCGCATAACTCAATTATCATTACCGGAATTCATTTTATATTTCTGTAGTAATAAGTGAAATTGAGTACGTTGAATTCCAATATTTTTTGCAGCCCTTGATATATTTCCGTCAGCTTTTTGCAAGGCATCATTTAAAAAACGTTTTTCATATTTCATGCTGGCTTAGTTCTGAATTCTGACTACTGGTTTCCGAATTCTAATTTTGAAACTTGAAATTTGAAATTTGGGACTTAAAATTTATTCTGATTGCTGTCTTCTGGTTACTGATTAATAATTTTGATATTTATTATAACTTTCTTTCTTTCAGCCATTTGTACCACTTATCCATTCCCTCACCTGATTTTGCAGATAATTCAAAAAATTGCAAATGATGATTTACATGCAAGGCATATTCTTTTGCTTTCTCAATATTGAAATCAACATAAGGAAGAAGGTCAATCTTATTGATGATACAAATATCAGAAGTGTGAAACATATTCGGATATTTGATTGGTTTATCATCTCCTTCAGTAACACTTATAATTACAACCCGATAAGCTTCACCCAAATCGAATAATGACGGGCAAACCAAGTTGCCAACATTTTCAATTATAAGTAAAGAATTATCAGCAACTTCAAGTTTTTTAACTGCTTTGTTAATCATATCAGCATCCAAATGGCAACCGTTACCTGTGTTTATTTGAATTACCGGTGTTTCTGTAGCATTAATGCGGTTGGCATCGTTCATGGTTTGCTGGTCGCCTTCAATAACAAAGAAAGTAAGTTCATTTTTTAAAGCTGTAATGGTTTTTTCAAGCAACGTCGTTTTACCGGAACCGGGTGAACTGACCATGTTCAATGCTGTAATGTTCTTAGCTTCAAAATAACCCCTGTTTTTTGCCGCTAATAAGTTATTTGTACTTAGTACATCCTGCTCTATTTGAACTACCTTACTATGAGTATGTTCGTGAGTATGTTCACCATATTCATCATCATGCGTATGTGGATGTGTATGTTCATGAATTTGGTCATGTGAATGAGAATGGGTATGCTCAATGTGAACCTCATTTTCTTCTCCGGGTTTTTCAAAGGTTATCGGATTATTTGGCTGACCGCACCCGCAAGTATCGCACATATTCTTATGTTTTTTAAATTTTACAAATTTACATATTTATACTTAAACGGATTAGGTTTTCAAAAAAAATATTGAAACGGCAAAAGAATGAAACGGAGAAAGGGAGAAACGGAGATGAAGTGAAACGGATAACTAACTTCGATTCTCCGATTCCCCGATTCTCTTCTCAGGTTCGTTAAAACATTTTTGCAAACCTGATTTCATTCAGTATAATTTAACAATGATGTCAATCTATTTTTATGGCTTTAACTTTAAGTTCTTCACCCTGAATAATATCGTGTTCAAGTTTATTGCATTTCGGACAGGCAGTATAAAAATCGCTTATGCCAAATTCATGATTACATGACTTGCACCTAGCTCTGGCAGGTATTTTATTAATTACAAGTTTTGCATTTTTCAATAATTCGCTTTTTTGGGTGTGTTGCATGGCAAACTCTAAAGCATCGTAATCAACCCCACTCAATTCACCAATATCCATTTCAATTTCGTGAACTATTTTAGCATTGAGTTTTTTTGCGTTTTCCTCAACGATATTTAAAATGTTCATGGTTATTGAAAATTCGTGCATTCTTTAAAGATAAAAGACAAAAGTACAAAGACAAAAGTAATTAAAATCAAGTTATCATTTTTTAAAGATAAAAGACAAAAGTACAAAGACAAAAGTAGATATAATGGACAAAAAGTACAAGGATGAAAATAATTAAAATCAAGTTGTCGTTTTACGGGTTTTCTGAACTATACTGCCTAAAATGAGTTTTAATTCCAGAGATTCCTGTATAAGCCATATAATTTCTTTTTCATGATTATTATTTTCAAGCGTTGCTTGGATTAGTCGTAGCCAATAATTAGATTCTCTCATTTCTCTTAATGAAATTCGGACTTTATTACAAAAATCGGGTTTTGAAGAGCCTGCTTTAGATTCCTCATAATTTGCACCACTGGAAGTAGAACTTTTAATTAACTGATGCCTGATCACACTATATTCCTGAGTATTGGGTAAACTCCTTAAAAAGCAAATTGTTCTAACGGCAAAATCAAACAACCTCTTTTCAAGTTCATTTTTATTTTCCATTTTTTGATCCTGATTTTTTTTTCTTTTTTAAATCTTTTGTCTTTTTTTCTTCCTTTTGTCTTTAGTCTTTTCCCTTTTGTCTTGTCAACATATCCTTGGCAATTGTTCGCCCGCTAACATATCAATAATTCTTTTTCCGCCAATACCAGTATTTAAAATTGCTTTACCGGGATGCTGAGCAGAAATCTCACCAATGATGGTACTTTCTTTGCCGAATTCATTTTGCTTCATGACTTCTAAAACTTTGTCAGCATCTTCAGAAGCTACAACCAAAATAATTTTCCCTTCATTGGCTACATAAAACGGGTCGAACCCAAGCAATTCGCACATTCCTCTTACGTTATCGTTAACGATAATTTTTGATTCGTCAATCTCAATGCCTATATTGTTATTTTCTGTGAGTTCGCATAAAATAGTTGCAACTCCGCCACGAGTGGCATCTCTGATGAATTTTACTTTATCAGAAACATTTAAAACTTCTTTTATTAATTGATGAAGGCAAGCGCAGTCGGATTTAATATCGGTTTTAAAATTTTCGAAATCACGGGCAGTCATAATTGCCATTCCATGGTCGCCAATCAAGCCGTTGACGATTATTTTGTCTCCGATTTTTATGTTTTCTCCGGTACTAATTTTTTTATATTTTTCTTCGAGGATACCTATTCCGGAAGTATTAATAAATAACTTGTCGCATTGTCCTTTGTTTACGACTTTTGTATCACCTGTTACGATTATCACTCCTGCTTTTTTTGCTTCATTTGCCATGGTGCTGACAATTGTTTCCAAATCTTTAATAGAAAACCCTTCTTCAATAATAAATGAAACACTAAGATATTTCGGAGTTGCACCTGAAACAGCCAAATCATTTACAGTTCCGCATACGGCAAGTTTGCCAATATTTCCACCGGGGAAAAATATGGGGTCTACAACATAAGAATCTGTAGTAAAAGCTATGTTTTTTACGTTTATATTCAACAAAGCCGAATCAGTCTGTTGTTTTAATATGGGGTTATCAAAATATCTGACAAAAACGTTTTTTATCAGGTTGTGAGTTAATTTACCGCCACTACCGTGTCCTAATAAGATATTTTCCATTATTTGTTAAATCTAAAATATGCATTACAGGCACCTTCATGCGAAACCATGCAGGCACCGACGGGATTAGACGTTGTACATACGGTTCCAAATAATTTACATTGCTTTGGTGTTTTTAATCCTTTTAAAATTTCACCACAAATACAGCCTTTTTCTTCTTTTGTTTCTTCCACATTAACTTGAATAGCTTTTTCAGAATCAAAACGGCTGAACTTTTCATTTAAACGTAATCCACTGTTTTTTAAAACTCCCAAGCCACGCCACCAGTCATCACGCAATTCAAATACTTCGCTCATAACCTCCTGTGCTTTTATATTGCCTTCGGGTTTTACGGCTCTTTTGTACTGAATTTCTACACAAAAATTATTGCTTTCAATTTGTTTTACCAGCATGTAAATAGTTTGTAGAATATCGGTTGGTTCAAAACCGGAGATAACACAGCCTATTCCGTATTTTTGCGGAATACCTTCGTAAATGGACGAGCCGGTAATGGTGCTTACGTGTCCCGGTGCAATATATCCATTGATTTTTACGCCTTCGTCAATTAATGCAGTCATGGCGGGAGGCATGATTTTATGTGAACTGAAAAGAAAAAAATTAGATATATTTTCTTTGACTGCATTCAGTACACCAGCTGCACTGCTGGGAGCAGTAGTCTCAAATCCAACACCGAGAAAAATAATATTTTTTGAACGGTTTTCTTTAGCTATTTTGAGTGCATCAAGTACGGAATAAACAATTCTAACATCGGCACCTTTGCTTTTTTCAATGTCTAATGAAGAAGTAGAACCGGGAACCCTGATTATATCACCGTATGTAGTAATGATTACATCTTTTAAACGACTGTATGCAACAGCCTGGTCAATGAATTTTTTGCTTGTAACACAAACAGGACATCCGGGACCGGATAAAAGTTTTATGTTTTTCGGTAATAATGATGGAATCCCGAATTTTTGAATAGCCCACGTATGACCGCCACAGACCTCCATTAAAGCAATTTCTTTTTTAGAAATGGTTTTAATTTTTTCAAGAAGTTGATGTACTACTTGTTTATCCCTGTATTCGTCAATATATTTCATCTTATGATATTCTAATTACTTCTCTTTTTTAAGTAATAAAGAGAAAGTTGAACCCTTATTGACTTCGCTTTCAACCCAAATTTTGCCTCCATGTTCCTCAACAATTTGCTTTGTAATTGCAAGACCCAAACCTGTTCCATCTTTAATTTGAGTTTTTACGTTTGATGCTCTGTAAAATTCATTGAATATAAGATGTATTTCCTCTTGAGGAATGCCCATTCCATTGTCAGTTATTTCAATCAATACTTTATCTTGTTTATCAATTGCATTTACTAAAACATTTTTACCAGGTGGAGAATATTTAATGGCATTCAGAATAAGGTTTGATAGAACTTCTTCAATAGAAAATTGTTCTCCATAAATAAAATTTATTGGTGATTCAATATTTTTTATAATGCTTATGTTATTGTCCTGTGCATTGTGCTCAGCCATTTTAATTACTTCTTCAATAGAATTTATAAGGTTAAAGTATTTTCTCTCTGGTTTTTGTTGCAATTTTCTGTTTGTAATACTTAAAAGATCTGAAATGAATTTATTAAGAGTGTGAACTCTGTTATTGGCACGGTTCACAAATTCTTCCTGCTGTGGATTCAACTGACCTGTTATTTTATTCTTTAATACGGTTATACAACTCTGTATTGCAGTAATATGCCCTTTAATATCATGGGTAATACGCATTACATACTCGTTTTTTATTTTATCTTTTTGTTTAAGTTTAATATTAGCTTTCAAATAAGCCGCTTCATGTTTCCTTGATTCCTTAATAATGGTATTGGTTATATATACTACAAAATATGAAGTTGAAATAAAAATAAATCCCGTGCATATTAAATAAGTTATATTGTTATACATATTTGTAATAATAAACCCGTCTAATGGAAAATGTTGAATAATGCCGGAATATTCTAAAAAAGTCATTGAGCCTACAAGTATTAATGCAAATGAGGTCTGAAGAAAACTTTCTTTTGTTGTCAGAATTATGCTTCCAATTATCATGTGAAAAATATAGTAAATGATAAATGGATTTTCAACGCCACCCGAATAATGTAAAAGAATTGTCAGAACAATTAAATCAGTTGATATCTGGAAATTTATAATTCTGTTTACAATTTTTAATGATTTCCTGATATTCGATTTTTGTAAATATTTTAAGAAAGAAAATGATAATACATTTAATATAATTAATATTATTACAACATTGTAAACTGGTAACTCCCAGATAGTATGTAAAATATATTTTGCTACACAAAAAGCGATGATAATGCCTATAATAGCATACCAACGTAATCGAATTAGCCAATATGCAAGCCTGACAATTCTAAGGTTTATCGGTTGCATTTTAGAATAATTAATGAAATTTATTATTGATGAAAAACTTATTAATTATAATAGTTCTTTTATTGCTTTTAATAATTCTTCCCAATCTCCGGATTTGTCAATAAATTTTGTTTTTGGTAGATTGTCAATATCCTCAATGGCAGCACGCATATTAACTCCAATGGATTTAGCCATATTCGAATACATGACAATAGGAATATTTTTTAAATTACCATCTGATTTAAATTGATTCAGAAAATTAAATCCCTCAAGATTGGTATCCATCATTATATCCAGAATAACTAAATCGGGTTTAAAGGTTTTAAGAGTTTCTAACCAATTTT
>JAVHRJ010000102.1:0-1213 GCA_036171595.1 Bacteroidales bacterium | reverse complement strand
AAAATTGAACTTTGCTACATCCAAACTTTTAACAAATGAGCAACTATTACTCCCACAATTTTTTATCGCGGAAACAAAGATGATATACAATCTTATACAACATATTATCCTACTTACAAAATTGGCGATTCAACATACACTAATGTAGCAATAAGTAAGCGTGAAAATATTGGTCGCGAAGATAATTTTGGGTTAAGTTTGTTTGCCTCAGTACCTGTTACAGAAAAAATAAACCTTCGCTCTAATATTTCCTGCTTTGAAAGATATATTACAACCGGACTTCCATCAGGCGGCAATATACATGGCTTTAATTACCGTGCAAACCTGAATGCCTCTTTCCAGATAAGCAGTACGTTGATTATAGAATTGTTAGGTAATTTTAATTCCCCGAGAATTAATGCGCAAGGCAAAATGCCTTCATTCACCACGTATAACTTTGCTTTTCGCAAACAATTGTTTAATAAAAAAGCAAGCATTGCAATAACGGCTACCAATTTCTTTAACAAATATGTAAATCAGAAAACAGAGCTTACAGGAGAAAATTTTACATTAGCAAATACCCGTCAATTGCCTTACCGTTCGTTTGGATTTAATTTCACTTATAAATTCGGAAAGATGGAATTCAAAAAGGAAAAAGAAGTTGAAGATATTAATTTGACTAACCCACCGGGTAATTAAAAACAAGGAACAAAGCGAAAAGTAAGAAGTAAAAAGTTAAAACAATAAACAATGAAATAGATTGAAATAAATTGAAATAATTTGTAAAAACAGAAAAACAATAGTCACTCAATAGTAATACAATGGTCATTCAATTGTTTGACAATGTATGACAATGAATATAAAACAATAATAAAAAATCAATGTTTCTTTTGAGGCAACCTTTTTTAAGTTTTATAGTCTTAACATTTTTAAAATATAAAATAAATACAAAATGAAAAAATCATGCTCAAATAATTTGTGATATTTGATTTAAAAAACAGAACAAAAAAATTTACCTTTTAAATGAATTTATAAATCCGAAACTTGTAGTGAGCGAAGCCGAACTATCAAAAATCATAAACTTGTGGTGAGCGGAGCGTTGCACTAAGTTTATCGAAGTGTCGAACTATCCAAAATTATAAAATGAAACTACAAATCATAAATAACTAAATATTAATTAATAAATAAAATATAAACAGATGAAAAAATCATTCTTCTTTGCTTTATTTCTTTC
>JAVHRJ010000101.1:0-6088 GCA_036171595.1 Bacteroidales bacterium | reverse complement strand
ATCATAACAAAGTAAAATTTGGTTTTACACATTTTTCATCGTATGTTACATTATCTGCATTAGCAACCGAATGTGCTGCCAAACAAGGAAAATTTTGGGAAATGCAGGAAAACATTTTCAAACGTAAGCAATTACCCGACACAAACGAAGTTTTTTTAATTGCAAAAAACCTTAATATTAAAATGGATTTATTTAAAAACGATTTTTACAATCCCGAAACATCTCAAAAAATTGAATATAACTTTAAACTAATAAAATATATGGGGTTATATGCCACACCAACTATTCTTATTAATGGTAAACCTGTTTTTGATTCATCATCACAACAAGAAATTGAAGTAGAATTAAAAAAATATTTATAAAGAAAATAAAAACCAAAAACCATACATAAGCGTTAAGTATCTGGGGACTTCAAAAAATTTAAAAGGAATAACTTAAGAACAATGCCTGCCCCAATATATTGCGGGCAATTAATAATTTTAGATTTCTGATTTTTAAATTACTTCTAAAATCAAAAATCGTTAATCGATATTCGTTATTTTCTAAAAATTAATTTTCAAAACCCACCATAATGTTAGCATTATTGGAATGTTCTTATTCGTCATTTTTTTTACCTTTGCCCTCAAATAACACACATGGATTTTAAAATAATTACAGAAGATAAAAATTCGAATGCCCGAACTGGAGTAATTACTACATCGCATGGCGAAATTCAAACGCCAATATTTATGCCTGTTGGTACCGTTGGAAGCGTAAAGGGAATTCATCAAAACACATTAGAAAGCGACATTAAAGCACAAATAATTTTAGGAAATACTTATCATTTATATTTACGTCCAGGTGCTGAAGTACTTGAAAAAGCAGGTGGCTTGCACAAATTTATGGGTTGGCATAAACCAATTTTAACCGATAGCGGAGGTTACCAAGTATTTTCTTTAGCAGAAAGAAGAAAACTTACTGAAGAAGGAGCAAAATTTCAATCGCATATTGATGGTTCGTATCACATGTTTACGCCCGAAAATGTTATTGATACTCAAAGAATTATTGGTAGCGATATAATGATGGCATTAGACGAATGTACCCCCTACCCTTGCGATTACGACTATGCAAAAAAAAGTTTAACCCTAACAAATTTATGGTTAGATAGAGGCATAAAACATTATAAAAACACCGAACCAAAATATGGAAATATGCAAGCATATTTTCCAATTGTTCAAGGAAGTGTGTTTACCGATTTAAGAAAACAATCGGCCGAAAAAATTGCTGGTTTAAATACCGATGGAAATGCAATTGGTGGATTATCAGTAGGTGAACCAACTGAAATGATGTACGAAATGCTTGCAGTTGTAAACTCAATTTTACCAAAACAAAAGCCACGTTATTTAATGGGAGTTGGCACTCCAGCCAATATTTTAGAAGGGATTGCATTGGGAACCGACATGTTTGATTGCGTAATGCCAACGCGTAACGGCAGAAACGGAATGTTATTTACATCAAACGGAATTATCAACATAAAAAACGAAAAATGGAAATTCGATTTTTCGCAAATTGATGAAAATGCTAATTCTTTTGTAGATTCGACATACACAAAGGCATATTTACGGCATTTGTTTATAAGTGGCGAAATGTTAGGGCCACAAATTGCAAGTATTCACAATTTAAGTTTTTATCTTTGGCTTGTAAATGAAGCTCGTAACAAAATAAAAGAAGGAAATTTTGCAAGCTGGAAAGAAGAAATGGTAAAAAAAGTATCGAATAGGATATGAAAATTCCTGGATTAAAAACAATAGACATATATATTATTAAAAAGTTTTTAGGAACTTTTGTTTACTCTATTGTATTAATTATAAGCATTGCAATAGTATTCGACTTTGCCGAAAGAATGGATGATTTTATTGATGGAAAAGCCCCGTTTAAAAATATTATTTTCGATTACTACTTAAATTTTATTCCATATTTTACCAATTTATTTGGATATTTATTTGTTTTTATTTCGGTAATATTTTTCACTTCAAAAATGGCTCAAGACACCGAAATTATAGCTATTTTAGGAAATGGAATAAGCTTTAAACGTTTTATGCGACCATATTTTATTTCGGCATCAATTATTGCAATATTTTCCTTTTTGTTAGCAAATTTTGTAATACCATATTCAACAAAAAAGAAATTAGATTTCGAATACAAATATATAAGAAACCCATATAGTAACGACGAAATAAATATTCATAAGCAAATTGAACCAGGAGTTTTTGTATATCTCGAAAATTACTCTGTTGAGCATGATATAGCATATAAATTTTCGATAGAGAAATTTGAAAATGGAATATTAGTTTCAAAACTAATGTCGGATATGGCAAAATGGGATAGTACAAAAGGGAATTGGCAATTAAGTAATTACTACATACGAACATTTAATAAGGACAACGATAAAATTGTACAAGGGCTTACAATTGATACTGTTTTAAAATTACAACCCGAAGATTTTAAACGCAGAGTAGAAATTGTTGAAACTATGAATTACAACAGATTAAATGAATTTATTGAAGAACAAAAACTCGAAGGCTCACAAAATATTGATGCATACTTAGTTCAAAAATATCAAAGAATGGTAAATCCATTAAGTATATTTGTATTAACATTAATTGGATTGTCGGTTTCGTCGAGAAAAGTAAGAGGTGGAATTGGTATGCACCTTGGAATAGGATTAATGCTTAGCTTTTCGTACATATTGTTTATGCAGGTATCAACAAATATGTCAATTGGTGGCACCTTACCCCCATTATTAGGAGTTAGCATTCCGACAATTATTTTTACAATTATTGGATTGTTTATGTATAAATTAACTCCAAAATAAAACTTTTGCACAACATAATGAATATTTGCATATTAACCGTTGATAACAGCAATTCTACATCAGAAATCAGCAAATTAGAACCATTTGCCAATCCATTACCATGGCTAAAAAAACATAATGCTCAACAATATGCATTATTAAAAAACAATTATCGAAAAACATTATGCACACTACTTGAAAAGGAATTTGATATTTTTATAAATTTATGCGATGGCGCTAAAGGTGAAGACAGACCTGGAATAGAAGTTGTGAAATATTTAGAAAAACATTATGCAGCTTTTACAGGTGCAAAATCAAACTTTTATGAGCCAACACGAATAGAAATGAAAAAAGCATGTAAAATAGCAAATATCCCTTTTGCAAATGGAATAATTATAAAAGACAAAAAGGATTTAGCAAAAATAATAAAGAAATTAAAATTTCCATTAATTGTAAAGCATTTTAACAGCTATAATAGTGTAGGTTTAACAAAAAATTCGGTAGTTAATAATTACGAAGAATTATTATTACAATTTGAAAAAATAATCTCAAAATATAAAGCAGCGTTAATCGAAGAATATATCGAAGGGCGTGAATTCACTACACTTGTAACTGAAAACTATCTAAATAAAAAAGAACCATTCGTATTTGAACCAATGGAAATAATATTTCCAAAAGGCGAAACTTTTAAGCATTTCGATTTAAAATGGAAAAAACATTCTACAATGAAATATCAAGCTATTTCAGACAAAACAATTAATAACAAAATAAAAAACTATTCGTCAAAAATGTTTGTAGAAATGAATGGTTCGGGATATGCCCGTTGCGATTTAAGAATGAATAATAAAGGCAAAATATTTATGCTCGAAATTAATCCAAATTGCAGTATTTATTTTCCTAAAAACGATCCATCGAGTGCCGACGAAATACTTTATAACAAATCAAATGGACATAAAATATTTACAGAATTAATTTTAAATTCTGCATTAAAAACATATCAACAATAAAAATAAAATGAAAAAGTTTTTTATAGAAACTTATGGTTGCCAAATGAATGTTGCCGATAGCGAAGTTGTTGCATCAATACTAACACAATCGGAATACATAATGACTGATAAATTAGAAGAAGCAGATATAATTTTAATTAACACTTGTAGTATAAGAAATACAGCAGAACAAAGAGTACACGGACGATTAAAATTGTTTAATAAAATGAAACAAACATCGCATAACTTAATTGTTGGTGTATTAGGTTGTATGGCTGAGCGTCTTAAAAACGAACTTTTAGAAAATGAAAAAGTTGTTGATTTAGTTGTTGGTCCAGATAATTATAGAGATTTACCAATGCTTTTAAAATCGGTAGAAAGTGGACAAAAAGCTGTTAACGTAATATTATCACAAGAGGAAACTTATGCAGATATTTCACCTATAAGATACGATTCGAATGGAGTGTCGGCTTTTGTTTCGATTATGCGAGGGTGCCAAAACATGTGCTCATATTGTATTGTGCCTTATGTTAGAGGAGCCGAAAGAAGTAGAAATAACGAAACAATAATTAATGAAATTAAAGAATTAGTTAAAAAAAATTATAAAGAAATTACTTTAATAGGACAAAACGTTGACTCTTATCTGTTTGATAATGAATTTAAAAAAACAACTTTTGCTAATTTGTTAGAACAAGTTGCAGTATCATTTCCTAAAACACGCATTCGATTTAGCACTAACCACCCAAAAGACTTAACAGACAATGTATTGCAAGTAATGGCAAAATATAACAATATATGCAAGAGCATACATTTACCTGTTCAATCAGGCAGCAATAACACTTTGCAAAATATGAAAAGGGGTTATTCGCGAGAATGGTATTTACAAAGAATTGACGCAATTCGTAACATTGTGCCCGATTGTACAATATCTACTGACATTATGGTGGGTTTTTGCGGTGAAACAGAAGAAGATCATAAAGAAACATTATCGTTAATTGAGACAGTTGCTTATGATTTTGCTTTTATGTTTAAATATTCTGAACGTAAAGGAACATATGCTGCCCGCAAAATGAAAGACGACGTTCCTGAAGAAATAAAAGTAAAACGATTAAGTGAAATTATTGAACTTCAACATAAAATAAGTACCAATTCAAAATTAAACGATTTAGGGAAAACTTTTGAAGTTTTAATCGAAAGTGTTTCAAAAAAATCGAAGAATGAAATGTATGGAAGAAATTCACAAAATAAAGCCGTAGTATTTCCATCAACTATAAATAAACCGGGAGATATAGTTAAAGTTCAAATAACAAAGTGCACATCAGCAACTTTAATTGGAAAATTAATTTAAGGTGGGTTCTAATAATTCATTTTTTTTGAATAATCAATATTGATTAACGATTTTTGATTTTAGAAACACCTAAAAATCAGTAATCTAAAACTTGTGGTGAGCGAAGTCGAACTATCGATGTTCCTTGTTCTTAAATTATTTTTTTAATTATTGGAACTCCCCTTAATGTTGCTTGTGCGATTTTTTATTGCTTCGTATTTTTTTGTAATGCAAAAGCAACCTTTATTTTTTAACTAAAGTCTAAAATTTATTAACAATTTCTGTTATTTAACATTTTATAGTTTACTTTTGTTTAAAATTATTATTATGAAAACAATTTATTTATCATTTATTTCAATTATTATTGCAACCAACATAATTGTTGCTCAGTCAATTACGCCACAAGTTATAGCTTCTTCAGGAGGATACTCAAGCAACGGAACTTTTTCTGTTAGTTGGACATTAGGAGAACCTGTTATTGCAACTGCTCAGAATGGTGGAAGCACATTAACACAAGGATTTCAACAACCAAATTATAACATTACTTCTATTACCACAGAAAATATTCAAGGATTTGAAATAAATGTTTTTCCAAATCCAACATCAGATTACGTTACCGTTGAATGGACAACCAATAAAGAAAATAATTTGCACATTTCATTATTTGATTTAGCTGGAAAAATGATTTCCGAAAAAAGCTATTCAGCTTCCGATAAAAAAGTTTCAATAAACATGTCGCAACTTGCTTCTGCACAATACATATTAGAAGTTAAAGACAAAACCAACTCTGCTACAAAAATTTTTAGAATAGCTAAAAAATAAAATTATTTTTTAGCTTAATAAACAGCATACAATTAATATTAATATTATGAAACAATTAAAATTTACAAAAAAGCTAATTATTGCCAGCTTTTTAACTTTCAACTTTTTACTTTCAACTTT
>JAVHRJ010000100.1:0-1217 GCA_036171595.1 Bacteroidales bacterium | reverse complement strand
ATTTTTTAATTAAATGTTTTCAGTTAGTTTTTTAACAATTTTAAAGTTATAAAAAAATTCTTTGGCAATAACCCGCAAAACAGTATATGAAGGAATAGCCAAAATCATTCCGGGTACACCGGCTAAAGTTCCAGCCGATAGAATTACAAGAAAAACTTCAAGTGGATGAGCTTTAACGCTATTCGAAAAAATATAAGGCTGAATAAGCGTAGCATCAAGAATATTAATAATTACATAAACCAATAACATTCCGCTTAACATTGGAAGCACTTCAATATAAAAATCGGCTTCGGCATGTGTAAGTATGCCTATTAACATTCCAAATAAAATTGATATTATGGGACCAACATAAGGTACAATGTTAAATAATCCTCCAATTAATCCAAGTATTAGCGCATGTTGAAATCCAAGCCCTAAAATAGTCATACCAATAGTTGTAAGAACAAAAACTACAAACATGTCGAAAATAATTCCTAAAAAATACTGCATCAAAAGTTTTTTTATTGAAAGCATCATGTGTTTAACTACCGATTCGTACCCAACTGAAGCAAAAGCTAAAAATAATTTTATAAAAAGCCTGTCATCTTTTAAAAAGAAAAAAGTTATAAAAGTTACAGCAAAAAAAGCAACAAGTATGTTACCTATGAAATTAGCCAAAGAACTAAAAAACATGGAAAAATCTGATAAGCTGACAATTCCCATAACATGGTTCACAACAACTTCACTTATATTAGCTTCATTGCCGGTATAAATATTCAAATTAGATAAAATATTTGTAACCTGCTGAATAGGTTGGTCTAAGCTTTTAACTATTTTTGAAGGGTCAATCAAAGAAATTTCTTTTGCTTCGGATGCTACAATAGGTATTAAAAATCTGAAAAACAAAAATACCACAAGCCAAAATAAAGATAAAGTAATAATTGCGCTTATAAATTTTGGCAAAACAAATTTCTTGATTTTTATTTTGTTTAGCAACCTTGTTACCGGTTGTAAAATTAACGACAATACAAGCCCTATTAAAATGTATGCTATAACGTTACCCAAAAACCACACACACAAACCGATAACAATAATAATTGTTCCAATTAAAATATATTTTGTTTTATTATTCATAACACGGTAAAAGTACAGATTTTACCAAAGATAAAAAAATAAGATTAAAATGGTAACTACTCAGCCACTAAATTAACTTTAAAATAGCCACAGATTCACAGATT
>JAVHRJ010000099.1:0-1218 GCA_036171595.1 Bacteroidales bacterium | reverse complement strand
TTTGGCAATCAATGTATTGGTGGCACATATCCCGAAAAAACATATACCGTATCTGGAACAAATTTAACAAATGACATAATTATAACTCCTCCAACTGGAGGTTTCGAAATTTCCTTAACCACAGGTGCGGGATTTATTGCAAATCCTTCATTTTTAACATTAACCCAAACAGCTGGTTCAGTGCCAAACACTACAATATATGTTAGGTTTAACCCTATGTCAACTGGAGCAAAAACTGGTAACATTACACACACAAGTATAGGTGCAACACAAAAAGATGTTGCAGTTTCTGGAACAGGAATAAACACCCCTCCAACAATTACTACTCCAACAGCAACAAGTATTACCACAACAACTGCTACAATAGGTGGAAACATTACTGCTTTGGGTTGTACAAATGTAACAGAAAGAGGAATTATTTGGAGCACAACAAACGGATTTGATTACACAACAACTGGAACAACAGTTAATGAAACTTCATTAGGTTTTACTACTGGTGCATTTGGATTAGCAGTTACCGGGTTACCAGCAGGAACTACAATTTATTATGTTGCATACGCAATAAATAGTGGAGGAATAGTTTATACTGTTCAAGGTAGCTTTACTACATTAAAACTTGAACCAACCGATTATCCAACATTGTTTACTTGTGGAATAACAACAACTACAACAATTCCATTAACATGGACAGATGCTGTAGGATCGTCAATTCCTGATGGATATTTAATTAAATGGAGTTCTGTTTCTTATGCTGCAATTACTGCCCCAACTGATGGTGTTGCTGAAGCAAACGGAGCTGGTGTGCGCAATGTTCTTCAAGGAGTTCAAACTTATACCGCAACAGGATTAACAGCTGGCACAGTTTATTATTTTAAAATTTGGTCATATACAAATAGTGGAACAAATATTAATTATAAAACAGCAGCTACCGAACCACAAACATCGTGCACAACATTAAATTCTCCTCTAATAACATTAACTGGTGTTCTTTCAAATTTTGGTAATCAATGTATAAACACCGCTAGTAGCGAACAAAATTATTCTGTTTCTGGATTATATTTAACAAATAACATAATAATTACCGCACCTGCAAAATTTGAAATATCTTTAACTGCTGGAGGAGTAAATGCAAGTCCTATAACACTTACCCAAACAGGTGGAAATGTTGCCTCAACAACAATTTATGTAAGATTTAAACCAACAACAGCTGTAATAAAC
>JAVHRJ010000098.1:0-6132 GCA_036171595.1 Bacteroidales bacterium | reverse complement strand
GCAGTCGGTGTCAAACCGCTAAAAAGTTTACAATTTGTTATAATTGTCAAGTTGCACATAACTGCCCAGTTTTTACCAAACGTGTGTTACCGCCTGGTGTTCTTTGTTTTCTGTCATTTTTTTATCTATTCCCTTTTGCTCTATTATGTGTCTTACATAACATTTGACAATTTTTCGTGTCAGTCGCTCCACCTTTACTCCAAGCTGTCACGTGGTCTGCATCCATCTCTGCAAGTTTCCAAATTTTTGACTTGTTAGAATCGTGTCCTAATGCACACAACGGACAATTTGAAATACCTTTCTTCTCGGCTTCTGCTATTTGTTTAGCACAAATAGATTTTTTAGTTGCTTCGTCAAATACACGAACTTCTAAAAGTTTCGTGTCTGTCGAACCGCCAAGAATATACTCAAATATACCTTTACGATTTTTCACATAAGGGTCTGCATAAAGTTTTTGCACCTCTGCTGACACTTTTTTAGAGTCAAATGCTTTTTTATGATATGTTTCATACAGTCGTCCCCATTCAAGACCACGCATTTCGCTTTCAACGTCTGTAAAGACAGTAGAAACCCAGTCAATTACACTTGTAAAATATTTTTTTAATTCTGTTATATTTTTTTCAAAGCGATGACGACTCATATAATCATCAATATTACCTTTACTTACCCAGTCAAGTGCTCGTTCAAAAAATTCTTGTCTATTTGCGCTTCCTGAAACATAAGCACTCCATTTTTGAATATTAGCGTTTTGACTATTACTAAATTCTTCTTTTCCAAGAGTTACAAACGTTCCTGAATATATTGCATTAAGTAATTCTTGATTTGTTAAAGGAACTCCTGAAATGTTAATGGTGCGAAACCATTCCTTTATTTCGGGTTCAGTTCCCTCACATTCATAAATAAGTATTTTAGTTTGTAATATTTTAGTTTGTAATTCAGTCGCTAAACTGCTAAAATATTGTTGCATACCATTTTCGTCTTTTACCGCAAATTTGTTTGTTGCGAAACGTCCAAAACTCGTTATACGTTGCTGTCCGTCTAATACTTCAAATTTATCATCAGTTACTTTTACAAAATAAATTAAACCAAGTGGGTAATCCTTTAGTATTGAGCCAATAACCGCAACATCTCTTTTACCGTCTGCATAAATATAGTTACGTTGGTATTCGGGTTGAATTGTTAATTTGCCCGACAAACCAAACAAACCTTTGCCTTCAAGTTCATTATTAATAAATCCATCGCAAATATCTTTTACTGTTATGTCTGTTCGTAATGTTGTTTTCATTTATTAGGTTGTTTATGTTTAATAAAAATACGTTTAAATGTTTCTTTGCCATTTAAAAAAGTTCCTCGTCCATATATTTTGCTTGGGTCTTGGTCTATTCCTCGATTTGAACCAATCAACTCAAATTGTTCGGGCGAATATTTACCAAGGAAGCTAACAGGCACTCCCATCACGCCATCATAATCACTTGGTATGTGTTTGACATTAGAAACTTCAATCGCATCATAATTATCATATTTAATAAATGGTTTTTTTGTGCCGTATTTAATAACATCTGCCTCTGTCATTAATTTTAAAGGTTGGTGACGTCTGCCATGGTCAAAGTTGGTAAACCATATTGTCTTAGCTACAAACGCATATTTTTTTCCATTTTCTTCTTTATGAAATGTTTGATAATCATTAGGAACCTCGTACCACACATTTCTTCCATCATTTTTTCCAGCACCAAGCCATACTTTATTATCTCTGATTAAAGGGAATACCTCTTTGTAAGTTATTGCATCCATATTGCCAATTATAATAAAGTGCTTTTTCGCTGCAATAATCCATGCTAAAAATTCTCTGAATAATGAAAAAGGAGGATTTGTAACAATAATATCAACTTCTATACAAAGTTCTTTTATTTCTTTGCTTCTAAAATCCCCGTCACCCTTTAAGTATTTCCATTCCAAATCATTTACATCAATTTTCCCATCACCTGTTTTATCGTGTGTTAATGTAAATATTTTTCCATTTTTCGTTGTTTTATATTCGTCATATTGTGGGTCATTTACTTCAAAAAGAGTTGGCTGGTATGGACTTTTATACTTTTTACTTTCGGTTGCAAAACTTGTGCTAATAAGTTTTTTTAGTCCAAAACGTTCAAAATTCTGTGCGAAAAATTTAGTGAAGTTACTCCATTCAGGGTCGTCGCAGGGTAATAGTACTGTTTTTCCACGAAAAACATTTAAGTCATAATCTAAATACGCCATTATTTCTTTTTCAATATCTTCATATTGCGTATAGAACTCATCGTTTTTATCCTTTTTTGCGTTTTTTAAAAAATCATTTACCATTTTTATTTCAATTTTTTTTAAGTCGTAAAGCTACATATTTAAGTTTACTTACATTGTTTCATTGTCTTTCTTACACTTGGCGGTAACGTTTGGCGCTTGGAAAAGCTGGGCGATTAGCCGCAGAGGGCGTCAAACCGTTACCGCTTTTGTATTATGTTGTCGTTGTCAAGTTGCACACACCGCCCAGTTTTTGCCAAACGTGTGTTAGGGGCTGTGCATTTTATTATTGTGATTTAATTTCCTTGCAAAGTTTGTCGTAATTTATCGACTTGCATATTCCATCAAAGTCGGGAAATAATGTTTTGTATGATATTCCTAAATTATTTAATTCCCTTTTAATATTCCTTTTGTTTTTTGCTGGAATCCTTAATTTTGCTAGATTATAAGCATTCTCAAATTCAATTGTGGGATTTTTAAATAATTGAAATACGCCTTGTTGAGCTCTTATTCTTGGTGAAAGATCTGGTGATGAAAGAAAATGATATTCGTCCAATTTCTTGTCAAACGGGGATTGTATTTCTCCAAAATCATTAAAAACAAATTGAGTCTGAAAGGAACATAATGCTCCATCAATGTCAAATGTTTCTGAATCTTCAACCGCAAAAAACAATGCAATTAATGGCGATAAAGTCCAGTCAAGAAGTCGAGTGTTTAAACCATGATGTTGTGCTACAGCAAGCAATATAAATTGATTATTAACTCGTAAATCCTTGAATGTTTCTATTCTAAATTCATTGAATGCTGATTTTTCGAAGTCAAGAAGTTTTTCCAAAGATTGGAAATTTTCATTACCCAATAGTCGACCAATACTTGGTTTTAATTTATAGTCATATTTTTTCAAACCTCTATACATCCATTTGCTTGATGTATCATAAAAATGTTTGTCCATAATTTCCAAAAACTTTGCTACGGAAACAATATGGTCGACTTCATGGTCTAGTATAGTCATTTGTTTTGTCTTTTTTATGCATTGCCCCTAACGTTTGGCGCTTGGAAAAGCTGGGCGATTAGCCGCAGAGGGCGTCAAACCGTTACCGCTTTTGTATTTTGTTGTCATTGTCAAGTTGCACTACCCGCCCAGTTTTTGCCAAACGTGTGTTAGTGGTTGTAGCATTTAGTCAAATTGTTTTGTTGTTATATTCAATAAATTAATATTTTATGAGTTTTTGAAATACCTTTTTTACTGTACATTTTTAAATAATAAATACCTGGCTCAACAGAAATATTTATATTAAATAAGTCAATACCTTGTCTAACTGTATTTGTTTTAACAATTTCTCCATTATTATTATACAATTCAATATTTGTTATTAGCTGTCCAATTTCTGATGATTTTATAAATATACTATTATGAGCAGGAATCGGATAAACTTCAAATTCACTCTCTTCTATGTCCATTGTTAATTTTGATTCAAGCTCACACTGGTCAATTTGAATTACATCTTCAAGCAGTTCTACATTGAACGTGATAGGAGTAAAAGATAAATTTACAGGAACCACTAGCATTCCACTTTTTAATATTGTAGATGGGAAACAATTTGTAAATATGATATTTTTAAAACCACAAAAACCAGTAGACATAGTATCTGTTAAACCAAAGAATATTTTATGATATGAAAAACCTGTAAATAATATTTTTTTGTCTTTTAGTAATTTGAATTTTATGGGCATATTATCTATAGAATCATTTGTAATTAAAATGTCTTTTCCAAAAACACAATTACTATCTATTAACGCTATCCCCATTCTACGTAAATTGCCTGGAGGATTATTACCATGCCCTTCCGGTTCGGTAAGAATTATATAATTATTTTTGTTAATAGATGATATGTCTATAAATTCAGACACATTGTTATCAGTATAAAAATTCTTTTGCCATTTTATATTTAAGTCAACATCTGTTCTGATTATTAATGGACCAAATTGATTCGAAATAGTAGTTGGGCCAGCTCCAGCAATCATAAAACCAGAACTATCCTGACATACACTGGAAAAACAAGTCCAAATATTAGAAGTAGAAGCTGAAATGATTTCATTTTTCTTATTTCCTAACGAATCTAATAAAATAGCTATACCTTCTGTCCCATTAATGTTTTCTCCTATTCCTACTACTAATAAATCATTATTTATATTTTCGATAATTTTAACTCCATATATAGCATATTGGTAATTGTCATGAATTTTTTTAGACCAAAGAATATCTCCTGAACTATTGACGACACCAACAATTGTTGTCCAATATGGATATATACTGTCAATAGCAACAAATGCGAAACGATTGTTTTTTAATGAAGTCACATAGTTAAACTGCATATTTGGAATTTGTTTACTCCATATTATTTGACCAACAGAATCCAATTTTAATAAAAAACCATGAAAAACTGAATTATAAGTCATTAAAGAACCGCATGCAACAATTTCTTTATTGTCCAATACACAAAAACTTTTAAGATATGTATAAAAACCATTTGAACTATATGTTTTAGACCAAATAGTATTTCCATTAATATCGTTTTTTGAAATAAGTGATTTTGAACTTTGAAAAGAATCTGTAGGTAAAAAATTTAATTTATATAAACTACCCGAAATTAAATATGAATTTTGATTTATTGTATCAATATGAGGGTAATCCATGTGCCATAATTCAGTCCCAACATCTTGAAATATTTTGGAATATGAATTATTTTGTGCAATAGTATAATTACAAAACGAAAGTCCAATTAATATTGTAACAATTAATACAATTATTTTTTGTCTTTGAGGTAATTTCTTATTTTGATTTCTTGATTTCATATATGGAGTCTTTTTTTTTATGCTATTACCACTAACGTTGTGATGTTGGATTTGGCGGGCATTTGCTTGCAAATGGTTGTCAAAACGAAACGAAGATAATTTACAAAGTAAATTGTCAAGTTGCCCATGACTGCCCGCTAAATACTAACATTGTGTTAGCAATAGTACTTATTGTTATTTTGTCAATTTATTTAATTTTTACCCATTTCTTTGTCTCAATTATTTCGCTCCCTCGTTTCAAACTAATAAAATATTCGCCATTTAGTAAGTCACTTACATTAATAGTACAGTTCAATTTATTTGTTGAAATCAATTTTCCGGAATTATCTAAAATGTCAAAAGTCAAATCGTTGCTATTATTAATTTTACTTTGAACATTTAAAGTATTTGATGTCGGATTTGGGTAGAATGTGAAAATGGAATTTTCAGATTGAACATTTATAATATTTGTCGAAGAATTAATTCTACACGGTATTGTTGTGTCAGGGCAACATGAACCTGCATCTATAATCGTAAGTGTGTATGTGGTGTCAAAACACATATTACTTTCAGGGATTGAACTACCGGTAGACCATATATATAAATATGGAGGGCAACCGCCAGTTAAATTAGTCACAGCAGCCATACCATCACAACAACTAGGACAACTTGGAGGTGTAATAGTTAGCGTAAATGTAAAACATTGTCCATAAAACTTTAATGGAAGAATGAAAAGAAAAATTGTGATTGTCATTAAGTTTTTCATAATCGTTATTTTTAGTTAATAATTGAAACTATAGTAGTCTGAAAGAATTATAAAATTGTAAATATGAAATTTGTAATAAATTGTCGTGATACATTGTTGGTGTCATTTTGAGTTTTTTAAGTATTATTGCTAACGTTGTGATGTTTGCTTTGGCTGGCATTTTTTTGCAGTCTGTGTCAAACCGTTAATATGTTTGTATTTTGTTTTCACTGTCAAATTGCACGCTCCAGCCAGCTAAAGTTAACATTGTGTTA
>JAVHRJ010000097.1:0-1225 GCA_036171595.1 Bacteroidales bacterium | reverse complement strand
TGCAGGATACAAAAATAAGTCTCGAACGTATAAACGAAATACATCACAAAGAAGACGAAAATATAAACAAGCCAATAACTAATCTTGAAATTATTAATAAAGTTATAACAATTAGCAATTTAATATTCCAATACGAAGGTCCACACTCAAAAAGAGTTTTAAATAATATTAATTTAACTATTCCACATGGTAAAGTAACTGCTATAGTTGGTGCCAGCGGAAGCGGAAAAACAACTTTAGTTAAATTGTTATTACAATATTACAAACCAGTTGAGGGAGAAATTAAAATTGGTGAAACAGATTTACAGGTTTTTAATTCAACTTGGTGGCGAAATCAATGCGGGGCAGTAATGCAGGATGGTTTTATTTTTTCGGAATCAATTGCCCGAAACATTGCAGTTTCAAACAAAGAAATTGATAAAGAAAAATTAATGTACGCAGCAAAAATCGCTAATATTCATAACTTTATTAACGAACTCCCTTTAAAGTACAATACAGTAATCGGCAACGAAGGTCAAAACCTGAGTCAGGGGCAAAAACAACGTGTACTTATTGCTCGTGCGGTATATAAAAATCCCGACTTTTTGTTTTTCGATGAAGCTACAAATGCGTTAGATGCCAATAACGAAAAAGCAATTGTAGAAAATTTACAAGAATTTTACAAAGGTAAAACGGTAATTATAGTTGCACACCGACTCAGTACCGTAAAAAATGCTGACCAGATTGTAGTTTTAAACAATGGGGAAATAGTGGAAACAGGTAATCATAAAGAACTTACAGCAAAAAAGGGAGCATATTATGAACTTGTAAAAAATCAATTAGAATTAGGCAATTAAAATGGTAAAAGAATCTGAAAATATTGAATTACGTAGTGAAAAAGTTCGGAATATCATAGGACAAATTCCACCAAGTATTGTAAGATACGGTATCACAGTAATATTTTTTATTATCACGATAATTATTATTGGTACTTATTATTTTAAATATCCAGAAACAATAAACACAACAGCATATTTTAAAATTCAAAACAATAAACTTATAACTTATATTAGCATTCCAGCAAGTGATATTGATAAAGTAACAATGAGGAATAAGGTTATAATAACATTAGACAATATTTTAAATTTGAACAATGAAAAATTAGAAACTCAAATTATAGAAATTGCCAATAAAATAACAATAAACAAAAAAGAAGCTTTCTGTTTCTCGAAATTAAATTTAACCA
>JAVHRJ010000096.1:0-1225 GCA_036171595.1 Bacteroidales bacterium | reverse complement strand
CAAAAAAACGATACATATAAATTCCATTATCAAAACTTTTAACAGAAATATTAATAGATTCTTCTGATGAAGGTAAAACATAAGAAGCAACCTTATTCCCAATAATTGAAAAGATTTCTAACTGACCTTTCTCACTTTCAGTTAAATTATAATGCAATTTCACATTTTCTGATGCAGGATTAGGATATAACAATATGTCAGATTCCTCAAAATATTGTACCGAATTATTTGTTAAAGGATTGTATGTCCTTAGAATTTTATCAGTACCACCTACAAAAATTGTATCATTTGGGAAATAAACGAAAGAATTCATTTGATATACGTCTAATGGAGTTGTTTGATAAAAGATAGGAGTCCATGTTTGAGCTCCGTCTGTGCTTAAAATTAAATATTGATAACCAGGTTCCTCTGAAGAAATATTCCCATGATACTTAGGACCACAAATCAAAATATTTAAACTATCAAGTAAGAGGATATCGCCAGGTTCGTAATATCCCAGTGAAGTTGGAACAGGAAATGTTGACCAAGTTGTACCAAAGTCGCCGGAAAAATAAATTGTATTAAAGCTAATTCCCGAAACAATTTTATTTGTATTATTATAGGTGCCATACCATCCTATTTGAACGGGAAGTAATGTCCAATTTTGTCCGTAATCAAAAGAACGATAATTACCTGCAAAAAATATAGAATCTTGAATATTCAAAATATTACCTATTGCTCCTTGTAAAAGTGTATCAATAGTCATAAAACCATCAATTGTATGTAACAAGCCATTGTTAGTTCCTATAAATATTTCATTTACAGAAATAGGTTTAATACCATTGATTTGTGATGAGTTTTGAAAAATCGTATCATAAGTTAACCAATTATCGCTACTATGTATTATATATTTGTTTGAAACAGAATAAATAGCAGCGTAACAATTATTATTGTTTAAACATGAATAATCGATAATTTGTTGATTTAAAAAGACAAGTTGTGACCAGTTTTGTCCACTATCATTTGTGTATTGGATTTTTTTACCAACAGCATAACCTTCTTGGGTATTTTTAAACCATAATTTTGTAATTTGATCATTTATAGGAGAAATATCTACCCATTGTCCGAATGTTTGTAAAATAAAAACAAATAATAACAATGTTAAAAGATTTTTTTTCATTTTTAACTTATGGTGGGTTCTAAAAATTCATTTTTTTCACTTTTGATTAAAAAAAATCGTAGAACC
>JAVHRJ010000095.1:0-1226 GCA_036171595.1 Bacteroidales bacterium | reverse complement strand
GGACTTTTCACGGTCACGAAGTAACTGGGGCTAAAATGGTTGAAGAAATATTTCGGAATTTACGATTACCATTAAACGAAAAATTAAAATATGTTCAAAATCTTGTTGGTTTGCACTTGCGACCAATAGCTTTAGTTCACGAAGTTGTTACTGATTCTGCTGTTCGTCGTCTTTTATTTGAAGCTGGCGAAAATATTGAAAATTTAATGCAATTAGCCGAAGCAGACATAACTTCAAAAAACGAAAAAAAAGTAAAATTATATTTAAGTAATTTTAAATTAGTTAGAAAAAAACTAAAAGAAGTTGAAGAAAAAGATCGTATTCGCAATATGCAACCACCAGTTTCGGGTGAAGAAATAATGAAAATATTTAATTTAACACCGTGCAAAATTGTTGGTGATTTAAAAAACGAAATTAAAGATGCCATACTAGATGGTCTTGTTGCTAACGAACGAGAGGCAGTTCTAAATTATTTATTTAAAATTGCTAAAGATAAAGGAATAGAGCCTGTAACATTATAAAAAATTTAAAATTTGGAAATTACGATTTTAATAATATTGAAAAATTAGTACAAAACAAAGAGAATTAATATCCAATCCGTTTTCTGTCTTTTTGTTCAATTTGTTGTTGTTTTGCTTCTTCAAATTGTTTAAGATATTCGAAAATTAACATAATTTTATCGTCTTGTTCCATATCTTTTTTCTCAATTTGTTCAAGTTTCTGCAAAATTTCTTTTTGAGTAGAAAGTAATTCGCGCATTTTTGTAAATACACGAATAATCCATATATTTACCATAATTGCATGATCGCTATTTAATACGCTTGATAACATAGCAACACCTTGTTCTGTAAAAGCTAAAGGAGATTTGCGTACGCCCATTTTCTCACGATTGGAAATCACAATTTGTGATTTCCAATTTTCCATTTCTTCTGAAGTCAATTGGAACATAAAATCATCGGGAAAACGTTTTATATTTCTTTTAACGGCCTGATTTAATGCTCTTGTTTCAACCCCATAAAGTTCAGCAAGATCTCTATCTATCATTACTTTTTTCCCACGTATAAGATATATTTTAGATATTACCGTTTCTTCCGATAATATTATTTGAGTTTCAGTTTTATCCATAAAATTTATTTAGTATTCAAAAGTATAAATATTAATTTGATGTCGCAAACTGCATCTTCAAATTAGTTGTTAAATTGCTTAAAAAAACAATCAATATTTCA
>JAVHRJ010000094.1:0-24967 GCA_036171595.1 Bacteroidales bacterium | reverse complement strand
GCTGTTGGGTTAAATCCCTGTTCCTTCATATTATTAATAAGCAGTTCTGGTCTTAATTGAATTTCGTGTAGAATAAATGCAGGAAGAAAAGGGTTTTTTGAAAGTACATCAATATAATTATCAATTAAAAATTTTAGTTTATCAAAAAACGAAATTTCTGATTGAAACGTTTTAATAACTTTAGGAAAAAAGTTTTCAAATACTGATTTAAAAATAGCTTTAAACAAATTTTCTTTCGATCTGAAATAGTAATGAAGTAAGGCTTTATTTATTCCTGCTCTTTCTGCTATTTGCTGCATTCTTGCACCATCAAAACCTTTTAAAATAAATTCTTCTTTTGCAGCGTCAAGTATTTTATCTTCAGTACTTTTTTCTATAATTATATTCTTTACCATTTAGATTAAGTATTTAGTTTAACCAATTGGTCAAAAGTATTAAATATTTTATTAACAAAAAAATATTTTTGAAAAAAAATAAAAATTAGCTATTTGATAAAAAGAAATTAAAACCTGTATGCTTACAATTTGATGTAGCCCAATATCCAACATGCCAGTTAAAACCAATTAGTAATTGTGCGGTAATTGGATGAGTTGTAGCGTTTTTTGTGTAAACTGTATATGCGCCTGGATTGTAGTTTTCGGTACTTACCATATTATTTAAGCCATAACCAAAACGAATATTTAAATTTATATCGAACATATTGTTTTGCCATACTGGTCCACCAATTTCAAAATGTAAAAAATTTAAACTTTTAGAATAAACCGAAATAGAATCAACACTTGATTTGCTAATATTTGCAACTTTAAACCCGAGTCCAATAAAACCACCAGTTTCTGAAGTTTTACGAACAAATAATCCGAACTCATTTGAATAAAATACTAATGTTCTGGTTGGCGATAATTCATTTTTATAGGTGTATTTTTGTCCGAAAGTTGACCACGATTTTTCAATTTGAACAGCAAGAAAATCCTTAATATGAGCACCAATACCAATTCCATAAGCAGGATAAAAATTAAAATTCATGGCATTAATATTTTTATCGCTCGAAATATTTTTGTTCGACAATAAGCTCGTTCCCACGCCACCTTTAACTTCTAAATTAAACCATAAGGGATTGTCTTTTGATTTTTTTTTCTTTTGAGCATTAGCACCTACAAAAATTAATGACAATAAGATGATTGAAATAATTGTTCTCATGTTTTAATTTTAAAATTATATTAAATTAAAAAACAAATTTATAAATAAAATATTTCAATCATTATAAAACATGAAATAAATTATAAAAATATTAACTCATTTATCATTTTATATATGTCAATTTGCTGTTAGTTTTGTGAAATATTTAATTAGAATGAAATTTACACCAGAAATATACTCTATTCCAGATAAGCCAATGGAGCCATTTATCGATTCAACCGAAATTTGGAATTATATTAATAAAACAAGTTCAACTAAAGAAAAGGTTCGTCAAATTATTGCAAAATCAATTAGTAAGAAAAGATTAACATTAGAAGAAACTGCAGTTCTTGTTAACACAAATGATATTGATTTAATTGAAGAAATTAAACAAGGGGCAAAAACTTTAAAATCTAATGTATATGGAAACAGAATAGTTTTATTTGCACCATTATATATTGGAAATAAATGTTCGAATAATTGTCAGTATTGCGGATTTAGATCAACAAATACCGAAGCCGTTAGAAAAACACTAAATGATGAAGAAATTATTAAAGAAGTTGAGGCGCTAGAGGATAATGGACAAAAAAGATTAATTCTTGTTTATGGCGAACATGCTGAGTATTCGCCCGAAAAAATTGCTCATGATGTAAATTTAGTGTATAATGTTAAAAAAGCAAATGGCGAAATTAGAAGAGTTAATATTAATGCTGCACCATTGAATATAGATGGTTTTAAAATAATTAAAAAAGCAGGAATAGGAACATATCAAATTTTTCAAGAAACATATAATACCGATGCTTACAAACAATATCATTTAGGAGGAAAAAAATCAGATTATAACTGGCGATTAACAAGCTTGGATCGTGCTCAAGAAGCTGGAATTGATGATGTTGGAATAGGTTCGTTATTCGGATTATATGATTGGCGTTTCGAAGTTCTTTCGCTTGTTCGACACACAAATCATCTTGAAGCATGCTATAACGTTGGACCGCATACAATTTCTTTTCCTCGAATACAAGATGCGTCATCGTTAAATATTAATCCACAGTATATTGTTACAGATGATGAATTTGTTAAAATAATTGCTATACTTCGCCTTGCTGTGCCATACACAGGACTTATATTAACTGCTCGCGAAAATGCAAAAATTCGTGATGAAGTAATTAGTTTTGGAGTTTCGCAAATTGATGGTGGAACAAAAATTGAACTTGGTGGTTATGATAAATTTAAAAATCAAAAGCAAGATTTAAATCGCGAACAATTTAAAATAAATGATGATAGATCGTTAAGTGAAATTGTATCAGATCTTTTACAAACTGGCTATTTGCCATCATTTTGTACAGCTTGTTATAGAAAAGGTAGAACGGGCGAGCATTTTATGGAGTTTTCGGTGCCAGGCTTTATTAAAAGATATTGTACGCCAAATGCAATTTTAACTTTATCGGAATATTTAATGGATTACGCTACTCCAGATGTTAATTTTAGGGGTTGGAAAGTAATTGATAAAGAATTAGAAGAATTAGAGAAAAATTCCGATATTTCGGAATTAAAAAATCGTATAGAACTTATTAAAAAAGGTAAACGTGATTTATATTTTTAACAAATAACAAAATATATTATGAATATTAAAGGATCGCAAACAGAAAAAAATTTACTAAAGGCATTCGCAGGTGAATCGCAAGCAAGAAATCGTTATGAGTTTTTTTCGAAAGTAGCAAAAAAAGAAGGTTATGAGCAAATTGCTGCAATTTTTTTGCAAACATCAGAACAAGAAAGATCGCATGCTAAAAGATTTTTCCGTTTTTTAGAAGGTGGTCCACTCGAAATAACAGCAACTTATCCAGCTGGAATTATTGGAACAACGCCTCAAAATTTAAAAGCAGCTGCCGAAGGCGAAAACGAAGAATGGACAAAAATATATCCAGAGTTTTCTGAAATTGCTTTTAACGAAGGCTTTAAAGATGTTTCGGCAGCTTTTAAAGTAATATCTAAAATTGAAGCTGAACACGAAAAAAGATATAGAAAACTTTTACAAAATATTGAAACAAATCGAGTTTTTGAGCGTGAAGAAAAAGTTAAATGGGTTTGCAGAGTTTGCGGATATA
Organism: Bacteroidales bacterium; assembly: GCA_036171595.1. GTDB lineage: Bacteria > Bacteroidota > Bacteroidia > Bacteroidales > GWA2-32-17 > GWA2-32-17. The sequence continues at coordinate 21,683 of JAVHRJ010000094.1, read as the reverse complement.
TTCACGAAGGTACAAAACCATTAGAAAATTGTCCAGCATGTTTACATCCCAAAAGTTATTTCGAGTTGTTTACAGAAAATTATTAAATTAAGTTCTTGAAGTTTAAAATACTTAATTTTTTAAAGCATTTTATATTTATAATTTAGGTTATATTTGCAATATTAAATAGCAAATAGTAAATTCTAATTCCTAAATTGTATAATGGCAGCTGTAAAATTTGCAAAAACCATATTAAAACTTTTTAAGTGGAAACTTATTGGTACGTTTCCAAAAAACGAAAAAGTTTTAATAATAGCTGCTCCACATACAAGTATTATGGATTTTGTTATGGGTTGGCTAGGATTACAATGCTTTGGAGTTGATGCAAAATTTATAATTAAAAAAGAATTTTTCTTTTTCCCAGTTGGTACTATTATTAAGCTATTTGGTGCTGTTCCTGTTAAAAGAGGCGACAGAAATAATGATATGGTTGCACAAATGGTTGAAAAATATAAAAGTAAAAAACCTTTTTATTTAGTTATTACACCCGAAGGTACTCGAAAAAAAGTAAAACGTTGGAAAAAAGGGTTTTATATGATTGCAACAAATGCTAATTTGCATATTGTTATTTCTACTGTAGATTATAAACGAAAACAACTTGGAGTGCTTGGAACATTTATCCCTACTGGAAATTACGACTCCGACATTAAGATAATTAAAGAATGTTATAGAGGAATAGGTGCAAAATATCCCGATTGTTTCACTTTAGATGAATAGCAATATGAGTAAAATACGAATATCCTTAATACAAAGTAATTTAGTTTGGGAAAATATTGCTCAAAACATAAAGAATTTTGAGATTAAAATAAACGAATTAAAAGGCAAAACCGATATAGTTTTATTGCCCGAAATGTTTACTACTGGTTTCTCAATGAATCCAAAACAACTTGCACAAACAATGACTGGAGATACTGTAAGTTGGATGAAAAAACAATCTGCAGAAAATGATTTTGCAATTGGTGGAAGCTTAATTATTACTGAAAATAACAAATATTACAATCGTTTTATTTTTGTTGAACCATCGGGATTAATTCATTATTACGATAAGCATCATTTGTTTAGTATTACTGGCGAAAACAATGACTATACTGCTGGAAATGCCAGAACAATAATAAAATATAAAGGTTTTAGATTTCTTTTGCAAATTTGTTACGATTTACGTTTTCCTGTTTTTATGAGAAATAAAAACGATTACGATGCGATTTTATTAGTTGCTAATTGGCCTGAGCGTAGGAACGAAGCATGGAAACAATTGCTTATTGCTCGTGCAATGGAAAATCAATGCTATATCGCAGCAGTTAATAGAGTAGGAAACGACGGAAATAACATATCGCACACAGGTGATAGTATGATTTTAGATTATGCAGGCAGGATATTAGTTTCGGCTAAACCTTTTAACGAAGAAGTAATTAATTCCGAATTTAATATTGAAAATTTAAAAGATGCTTTAGAAAAATTCTCTGCATGGAAAGATGCAGATGAATTTAAATTATCCTTGTAAAATCTTAATGTTACCTTAATATAAAGCAATCGCTAATTCCAATAGCATTTTATATTTAATTTTATTTTTTGAGTTTCATATTATAATTTATTTTATGATATTGTTCAATTAATGTTGTAATTAAATAATTTTACTTTTGGAATTTATGTTATTTAACATATATTTGCAACAAAATTGAAAAATTAAATAAATAATTTAAAAAAATGAAAAATCAAATTTTAAGTTTAATGCTGCTATTAGTAGTTGTTCTTAGTTTTACCAATTGTAAGAAGAAAGATACAACTGAAGATATTGTAGAACCAGTTGTTGTAACAAATCCTGCTCCAGTTGGTGGCGATTATTGGTTAACAACTATGCCATATAGTCAAAATAATTCAGTTTTTTGGACTCAAGATTTTGAAACATTTCATGAACTTTCAACTGATTTAAAATCTGCTACTCAAGTGTTTTTAATGGGAGATACTTTGATAGTAAATTGTAATTCAAAAATATACTATGGTAGTGCTACAAATCCTTCAGGTTTTAAATCGATTTCATCGTCAATGACAGCAAGTAAAATTGGCTACATAAATGGAATACTAGTTGCAACATCTGTTGATGGAAATAATTATTATGTTGGATATTGCAATACTAAAAAAGGAGAAACTTCTATTAATTACACTTTTTTAAGTAGTATAAATTATTCTGACTTTAAATATGTTCGTAATACTCTTATAACAAATATCACAACTGGTATGGGATCGACTGGTGCTTTTTCATACTTTTCAAATGATTCATTAAAGTGGATGGCAACAACATTTCCTTTTTCTAATGGTAAGTATTACGATGGTTCTAATAATATGATTATCGGTTTTGACGGCAATATTCATACAACATCTGATATCGATTTAAATACTGCTACATGGAATCATATTTACGTTTCTGGTAATTACACTAACAATTCTGATTCATCAGGTAATTTTATGAGTTCAAGTTATTTTAATATTAATAATGAATGGAAAGTATACGGAACAATAAGTTCATCTATTACAGGAAATACTATTTCTGCAGTTAATGTTTCAACCGATCAAGGTGCAACATGGCAAACCACTTTATTAACAGGTATTACATATGAACATTATTATGATTCTTACACTTGCTTTGTTTCAAAAACTACTACATTTATGGTAGGGCAGTCTAAAGTTTATAAATCAACCGATGGAATTAACTTTACACAAATATTGTCAGGTACTTCCGCTGATGAGTTTTATAGTGCAACGTCAAATGCAGTATATGTAAAATAGATTTTTTAAAATAATAAAACATTTAATGCCCGAAGTATAATTGCTTCGGGCATTTTATTTATATTTGGACTCGAAATTTAAGTATATGAGAAAGTTATTATTAAAATATATAAATACTTTGCTTTCCACTATGCAATGTTGAGCTAAGTCGAAATATCTTATTAAATAGAAAATTATTTTAATATTTTAAATTTGATTTTTTTAGAAAATATTAATAAAAATAACAAAATGAAAATAATCTTATTTTTACTTTTAATATTTATTGGATTATTATCTTGTAATAGCAATTCTGAAAATGCTGATGTAAATCAAAAAGTAGATTCTTCTTTGTTTATTCCATCGTCTCATGATTTTATTATAAACTATACAAATATTCGTAAGGAGGCTAATAAAACAGTAAAGGAATATGAGATTAATTCAGAAATAATAATCTCAAATTCTGATTTTTATATCATTAATTTTACAGAAAAAATTGAAAATTATACATATCCATATTGTATTGTTATTAATCCAGTAGAGAAAAATGAATATCATTTAGATGTTCGAGATAGATATAATGAAATATTTTCAAGTATTGAGAAACAGAATCTACCATTTAGCTTGTTTCTTGGTAATGTAAAGCAGACTTTGGATTTTTCAAATGATGGTGCACCTGATTATATTTTAACTTTTGAAAACAATTTAAAAACAAATGTAATTGGCTCATCAGAATTGTTGTTGTATAATGGAAAAGCAGATTTAAGAAAAACAAAAGTTATTGCTTACAGCGATTTTGAATCAGGTATTTGTGAAAATCTTATAGGTGTAAAAGAAGAATTAATTATTAATAACAAATCTCAGAAGATAACCATTTCTAGGCATGAAAACATATCCTCTTCTGGTAATTGTAATGACGAAAATCTTATAAAGCTTAATTATGAAAAAGATTGGAAATGGGATAATGCTAAATTAGAATTCACCTATTTGCTAAATACCCCAATGCTTGACACACTCGTACAATTTCAAGATTTTCTAAAGAAATTCACTTTTTTAACAGAAATAGATGGTAAAACTGTAGTTATGGAAAATTGTCAGAATGGTGGAGCAAATACATATCAGTTTTCAAAATATGGGAAAAATGAAAGTGCTTATATGTTAAGAGAAACTGAAGCTAACATTGAATCTTATTTTGTTGCAGGATTTAAAAAGCTAGATGAAAAGTCAGCATTGTTTTATTTAAGACCAACTTCTTCTATGGAAAATATTGATGATATTGAAGCAATAGAAAAAGCTAAAGCTTTGAACATTGTTAAGATTTCAAAAGATGAAAATATTAATGACAAATATTGGATAACTTTAAGTCCTGATTTACAGCCTAATCAGGCAACTATACAACCTGATAAGTATACTTTTGTTAAATGTGATAATTAGTTTTTAGAATATTAAAATGCAACAAAAAAATAAAGAGTTATCAATTATAAAATCTAAATTACATCCACGTAATAAAAATCGTGAACGATATAATTTCAAAGAACTTGTAGATAGCTATCCAAAACTTGGGCAATTTGTTAAAATGAATATTTATAATGAGGAATCAATTGATTTTGCAAATTCTGACGCAGTAAAAGCCCTAAATAAAGCTATTTTGAAATATCATTATGGAATTGAGTATTGGGATATTCCTGAAGGTTATTTATGTCCACCCATTCCTGGGAGAGCAGACTATATCCATTATATTGCAGATTTGTTATGTAGAAGTAATTTTGGAAAAATTCCAGTTGGAAAAAAAATAAAATGTTTAGATGTTGGTGTTGGTGCAAATTGCATTTATCCAATAATAGGTGTTAAAGAATATGGATGGTCTTTTATAGGTTCAGATATCGACCCTATATCTATTGCTAATGCAAATAAAATTATTTCTGTAAACAATATTTTAAAAGGAAATGTTGAATGCAGAATGCAAGATAATCCTAAAGATTTTTTTTACAATGTAATTTCAAAAGATGAAATTATTGATTTTACTATTTGCAATCCTCCATTTTACTCAACAATAAAGGAATTGCAATCCGGAACTCTCAGGAAATTATCCAATTTAAATAAGCAAGAAATTACAGAACCTGTAAGAAATTTTGGTGGTCAGCATAATGAACTTTGTTATAAAGGCGGCGAGGAGCGATTTGTTGGTAACATGATTCGCGAAAGTAAAAAGTTTTCGAAAAATTGTTTTTGGTATACTTCGTTAGTTGCTAAACAAACACATTTGAGAGGATTCTACGAATTACTTAAACACCTAGAAGCAATAGAAGTCGAAACTATTCCAATGGGTCAGGGAAATAAAACAAGCCGTATTTTAGCATGGTCGTTTTTAACTAAGGAGGAGCAAAAAAGCTGGAAGAATACAAGGTGGAATGAATTGAAAAAAATATAAAGTGCATGATGCTCTATCTTTTTTGTCATTCTGTCCGCCTCGGCGGAGTAGTGAAAAGTATAGATGCTAGTTAAATAGATACTTCGCTTTGCTCAGTATGACATCCGTTTTATTGTCATTCTGAACGAAGTGAAAAATCTAAACACTAGAGAAATAGATACTTCGTTATTACAAGTCAACTTTGAAAATATGAGTAAGACAAAAATATCTATACGTTTTTTTTACGACCGCGAAGTACGTGCTGTTTGGGACGAGGGAAACGCAATTGGTGGTTTTCAGCGTTAGATATCGTTGCCGTACTTATCGACCAAAACGACTATACAAAAACTCGCAACTATTGGAAATACCTTAAAGCAAAGTTAAAGAAAGAAAACAGTCAAGTGGTTAGTGCTACTACCCAGTTGAAATTTCATGCACCGGATGGCAAAAACCGTTTAGCCGATATGTTGGATAACAATGGCATTATTGCATTAGGCAAAGAGTTTCCCAGCAAAAAAGCAAACCGATTTATTGAATGGTTTACTAACATTGATAAAAGTATAGATGGAAAAAGCAAAACAAAAGTATATGCATTGTTTGGAAGTTCGTTTATCAACAGCATTGAAATTGGAACAGTTAAAGGCTTGCAACAAATTCACTCATATTTGTTTGGTGGTTTGTATGATTTTGCAGGGCAAATTCGGCAAAAAATATTTCAAAAGGAGGGTTCCAATTTGCTGTATCATGTTTTTTGGGTGAAACATTAAAACAAATAGAAGCAATGTCCGAAATCACATTTGACAAAATAGTGACTAAATATGTAGAAATGAACATTGCACATCCGTTTATGGAAGGCAACGGTAGAAGCACCCGAATATGGTTAGATTTGATATTAAAAAAACGCCTAAAAAAATGCGTAGATTGGAGTAAAATAGGCAAAAGAGATTACATAAACGCAATAATGCAAAGCCCAACAAATAGCAAAGTTCTAAAAAAGCTATTGAAAAGTGCTTTAACCTATAAAATCAACAATAGAGAAATGTTTATTAAAGGAATTGACTATTCTTATTACTACGAAGAAAAAGACTAATACAGAAATCATTTACAAAGATATAACAGCATAAACGCCAGCCCAAAACACTATGTAAAATTTAGCAAAACCTTAGCTAATATCAAACCATTGCTCTCCATAATATCTCAACTGGGTGAAATGCTTTTCTTCCTGTTCCATCTTCAATTTGGCAACGACAACTTGTTCCTGTAGCAGCAATTATAGTTTTGGTATCGGTTTTTCTGATTTCTGGAAATAAAACTAATTCACCAATTTGCATCGAGAGTTCGTAATGTTCTTTTTCATAACCAAAAGAACCAGCCATGCCACAACAACCAGATGGGATTTCAGTTGCTTTATAATTTGCCGGAATAGTCAGCATTTTTAAAGTAGGAGCAGTAGAAGCTATAGATTTTTGTTGGCAATGACCATGTAATTTTATTTCTGCAGCTTCGGAAGTGAATGATTCTGATTTAATATTTCCTTTTTCAAATTCTGAGGCAATAAATTCATCAATCATTAATGCGTTTTTTGCTAATGCCTTAGATTTTTCGACTAATGATTTTTCAACTATTTCAGGATATTCATCTCTGAATGCAAGAATTGCAGATGGTTCTATTCCGATTAAGGGTGTTTCATTTGTAATTATTTTAGAAAGATATTTTACATTTTGTTCGGCAATAACTTTTGCTTTTCGTAATAGACCTTTTGAGAAATAAGTTCTGCCACTTACTACATGTTTTGGGATAATTACCTCGTAACCTAATTTATTTAACAAGAGAATTGCTTTAATACCAATTTCTGGTTCATTAAAATTTATAAATTCATCTGCAAACAGGTAAACCTTTTTCTTATTCGTCATTGCTGGCTCGACCCGCAATCTTTCATTATGAGATGCTGAATCAAGTTCAGAATGACGATCTATATTAATTTCGTCATTGCGGACTTGATCCGCAATCTCCCTGGTTGTAATTTTTAAGTTATTGTAATAATTAACTAATGTCTTCCCATATACTTTTGGAATTTTTCGCTTAGCAGAAAACCCAATAACTGATTTTCCAAGGTTAGAAAACAGATTAAAAATTCCTGAAAATTTCGATCCAAATTGATTTATTTTTGGACTAAAAGCAATCATTTTTGTTCTAAACGGAGTACCAAAGTCATCGTAATAATGTTGAAGAAATTCGGCCTTCATTTTTGCAACATCAACACCGCTCGGACATTCTGATTTACAGGCTTTACACGATAAACAAAGGTCCATTATTTCATAAATTTCACCATGTGCGAATGGGTTTGCTTTTTTACTGCTGATTAAGTATTCGCGTAAAATATTTGCTCTTGCACGAGTAGTTTGATTTTCATTTTTGCTGGCCATGAAACTGGGGCACATAGTTCCGCCAATAATTTCAGATTTTCGACAATCGGCAGATCCATTACATTTTTCAACTGAACCTAAAATTCCCAAATCCTGAGAGAAATCAAAAATGGTTTCAATCTTTCTATCTTCTTTATCGGTTTCAAATCTTAAACTCGAATTCATGGGAGGCGTGTCTGTAATTTTCCCAGGATTAAAAATGTGCTTTGGGTCCCAAGTCTCTTTTATTTGTTTCAAAAGAGAATAGCAATTATCGCCAATCATATATGGAATAAATTCGCCTCTCAGTCTTCCATCGCCATGCTCACCGCTTAACGATCCATGATATTTTTTTACAAGTTCAGCTGTTTCTTTTGCAATTGTTCTAAAAAGCTCAACATCTCTTTTTATTTTAAGATTTAATATTGGTCTTATGTGAATTTCTCCAGTTGCGATATGTGCATAGTATATGCAACTTAGACCATGTTTATTAAATAAATTGTTTAAGTCTGACATGTATTCCGGAAGTACATCTGGGTGCACTGCAGTATCTTCAATTACAGGAACTGGTTTAGCATCGCCAGGTAAAGTACTTAGCACACCAAGACCTGCTTTTCTAAGGTCCCATACTTTTTTTGTATCTGCACCAAACACAATAGGAAAATGATATCCAAAGCCATTAGCTCGCATGTCAGCTTCTAAATTTTTAGCAATTTCAGTAATTTCTTCACGTGTTTCTTTTGCAAACTCAACTATTAAAAGAGCTTCAGGATCACCTTCAAGAAAAAATCGATTTTTACTTTGTTCAATATTTCCTTTTGTAAGATCAAGTATTGCTTTGTCCATCAACTCTATTGAAGTAGGATTGTGTTTAAGAGCTACAAGATTTCCTTTAAAAGTTTCTTCTAGAGTTTTCATGTGTACACAAACAAGTCCAATTTCTTTTGGAGGTAAATCAACCAAGTTGAGTTTTATTTCTGTTGTAAAAGCCAAAGTTCCTTCAGAACCCGCTAATAATTTGCAAAAATTGAAAGAGTTATCGTTATTTGAAAAAGGTGATGTTTGGCTTAGAACATCAATTGCATAACCTGTATTTCTTCGATGAATTCTGGAATCGGGAAATTGTTTATTTATTTCCTCAATATTTGATTTGTTCGAAAGAATTTCGTTGATATTATGATAGATTTTATTCTCTAATTTATTGCCTTCTAATTTTTGTATAAATTCCTCATTAGTAATTTGTTTAAACTCTACAATTGAACCATCACTTAAAATAGTTTTTAGTTCTAGTAAATGGTCTCGAGTACTACCATAAATTAGTGAATGAGCCCCACAGGAATTATTGCCAACCATTCCACCAATCATACATCTATTAGAGGTAGACGTTTCGGGTCCAAAAAATAAACCTTTAGGTGCAAGAATTTTGTTTAACTCATCTAAAACAATTCCGGGTTCAACTCTAACCCATTTTTCTTTCTCGTTAATTTCAATAATTTTAGTTAGGTACTTTGAAACATCTACAATAATTCCATTTCCAACAACTTGTCCAGCTAACGAAGTTCCTGCGGTTCTGGGTATAATAGGAACATTATTTTTTGAGGCAAATGCAATTGTTTTTTTTATATCACTTACATTTTTTGGTCGAATTACAGCAATAGGTTTTTCACGATATGCAGAAGCGTCTGTGGCATATAATAATCTGGTTGTCTGGTCAGTATATATATCACCTTCAAAGTAATTAGAAAAAATTTTAAGTTTATCGTAAATTCCTAAAGTTGCCATTTTTCAAAAATGAAAATATAAATATAAAGTTGATTATATACTAAGCTAATAAGTGGCCAGAATTAGTTTTTTTATTCACAATGTTTTAAACTAATTTAGATTAGACCTAACAGGTCTCAAAGACCTGTTAGGTCTTAAAGCTAAATTACGATTTTTCATTATCTTGCGCACAAATTTAAGAATTTTAATGCCTTTATGATGTCTGGAGCTAAATGGATACCATTATTTTCGACTAATTTTTTAGGAGTATTCAATAATAATTTTTTAAAATTATTGATAATTACTATTTCTGTTGCATGGTTTCCCAAAGATTCTGGTGCAGATTCATATATTGTTTCTTTAGCTTCAGGATTGTTTTTTGTTCCATACATTTTTTTTTCGCCATTGGCTGGAAAACTTGCACAATTAATGTATAAAAAGAAAATAATTTTATACTCCCGCATTGCTGAGTTTCCTATTTATGTTATTGGTGCATTGGGCTTTTATATTGAAAATATATATGTTGTATTGATTTGCATTTTCTTGCTTGGAGTAGTTAGTACATTGTTTTCGCCTGCTAAATATGGATTAATTCGTGATATTGGAGGAAACAGAGGTATCTCTTTTGGAACAGGTGCAATGGAAATGCTCGTTTTTTTTGGAAATATTGTAGGTCCAGTTGTAGCTTCAATTATTTCCGATCATTATAATTATCATTTGCTTGCTACTATTTTAATTGGTGTTTCGGTGTTAAGTTTTATAACTACTTTTTTAATAAAAGCAAATGAATCGGAACCTTTAAAAAGTTCTTCGGAAACAATTAATCCAATTATGTTTTTAATTAACTCATTTAAAGGGTTTAAAGTGTTTAAAGGAATGAATTTAATAGTTTTAGGTTTAGGTTCATTTTGGATGATTGATGGTATGTTGCAAATGAATTTAATAATTCATTGTACAGAAATATTAAAATTATCAAATACTGAAATGAGTGTAGTAATGTCAATTGCATTAGTTGGTATAGGATTGGGAAGTTTAAGTTCGGGATTAATTTCTAAAGGAAAAATAGAATTAATTTTAACTCCCATAGGTGGTTTGGGTATGACATTATTTTTAGTTCTTGTAAGTTTTATTCAGCCAACTAATATTTTTCTATTTTCATTATTTATATTTTTTATAGCAATGTTTAGTGGAATATTTATGGTTCCATTAAGTGCATATATACAAACTAAAATTGAAGGTCGAAAGCAGGGAGATATGATTGCATATTCAAATTTTGTTACTTTTTTAATGTTATTTATTGGTTCAGGTTTATTTGGTGTTATATCAAGTAAGTTTGGAACTAATTATGTCTTTTTATTTTTATTGTTAATAGTTGTATTTATTACTTTTTCATTGGTGAAATTTGTTCCTGAAATCAATATTAGAGTTAAACAATTTTTTTCTAAAAAAGCGTTATGAAAGTAATTGTTATAATTTATAAGTTTTTTTTGAGCTTAAGATATAACGTTAAATTAAAAAATTTAGATGTTTTAAAAAACAATAAACCAAAATTGTTTTTATCAAATCATCAAGCAATTGTCGACCCACAAATTGTTTTTACACAACTCTATAATTTAGTGCCAATTATTCCCGTAGTTACAGAATCATACTTTAAAATACCTTTAGTTAAAAATGTTTTGAAAATGATAAAAGCTGTGCCTGTGAGTGATTTGTCAGTTGGAACAAGAGATATAAATGTATTAAATACAGTAAAAAGCAAAGTTATATTTTCATTAAAAAATAAAAAAAGTATATTGTTATATCCATCGGGACAAATTATAGACAGTGGATTGGAAAAAATAAAAAATAAAAAGTCTGCATTTGCAATAGTATCAGAAATACCAGATGACGTTCAAATAATTGCTGTTAGCATTAGTGGTTTGTGGGGAAGTACTTGGTCAAAAGCTATTAATGGTAAGTCTCCTAAATTCTTTAATGTGTTTTTAAAAAGTATAATTATAGTTTTTGCCAATTTTGTTTTTTTTGTACCTAAACGAATTGTAAAAATCGAGTTAATTGACGTTACTAATGAGCTAAAATCGAAAATAAATAAAAAAGAATTTAATACTTACCTTGAAAATATTTTTAATAATGGAATTTGTGATATTCCTTTAAAAATAAGACATTTTTTTTATTTATGTAAATAATTATTTGAAATTGAAACATAAATGAGTATGTTATCGTACAAATAAAAGTTTTATATTTGTATAATATTTAAATTATTAATTATGTATATAACAAAGCGAGTATTTTTATTGTTTATTGTAAGTGCATTGTTTTTAGGTAGTTGTACAAAAGAAAAAGATCAAACACCTACTAAAACTAAAATGGAAGGCGTGTGGGTTGTAAAAGAAGCATACGATTCATCAGGTGTAAGCATTTTAGATAAGGTTCAAAATCATTTAATACCTGTAACAGCATTTTACTTGAGTAGTGATAATACAGTTTTAAGTACAGGGGGGCCAATGGCAACATATTTAGTATATGGTGATAGTAAATGGACACAAATATCTTCAACACTCGATCAAATTTTTAATTATGCCAATTTATCTTTTAATGGTGGTGAATTTTTTGTTGCTGATGGAACTCCAGATAGATTTGCATTAGAATTAAAGCTTGAAGGGATAGGCGGGACAAGTACTTTAGTTGAAATTTTAAATATATTTGGAATTCAAGCAGAATGGTTAAAAGAAGTTGTTTATCACAAGTTTATTAATGTTGGTGTTACTTTTAACGAAACAAATACCTTAATGACTTGGACTTGGGACGATCAAACCTATGCAAAATATAACATGAAAGACCAATATGGAGATTACATATTATGGGGTGGTTGGCCAATTAACAAATTTTCGAAATGCAAATTCGTGTTAGAAAAGAAATCAAAATCACTTAATGATATTACCACTGATGCTTATGCTAACCCACCAACAAAAATCTTATTACCTGAAAACAAATAATAAAAAAAGATGCGAAAGCATCTTTTTTTATATAACCGAATTAGTGTTTTCTTAAATTTTAAATAATTTTTTAAAATTTACTTTAAAAATTATATAATGAAGAAAAAAATAAAATTAGAAATAAACATTTAAATATTCTGATAATATTAAAAAACATTTTGCAAAAATGATTTGATTTATTTTTTCAAAAAAAATAAATTTTTAATTGTTTTGTTGAAAATTTGGAATTAACTTTAAAAAAATAAATTTTTTATAAAAATGAAAATTCGAACAGTTGTTGAAGATTTGAAAAAATCTGAATATAAGGAGGTTTGGGATATGCAAGAAGGCTTAATGCAGAAAATTATCGCTGAAAAAGAGAATTTAGGTGTATCGAAATTGAATTATTTGCTATTATGTGAGCATCCAAATGTTTACACACTTGGGAAAAGTGGCGATCAAAAAAATTTACTTGCAAATTCTAAAATATTAAAAGAAATTGATGCAACTTTTTATAAAACAGACAGAGGTGGCGATATTACTTATCATGGTCCTGGTCAAATAGTTGGTTATCCAATTATAGATTTAGAAGCTGCTGGTTTTGGAATTAAAAAATATATTTGGTCTATTGAAGAAGCAATAATTCGGACTTTAAAATGTTTTGATATTACAGGCGAAAGATTAGAAGGTGCAAGTGGTGTTTGGATTGATGTTAATGACCCAAAAAAAACACGCAAAATTTGTGCTATAGGTGTTAAAACTTCGAGATTTGTTACTATGCATGGTTTTGCATTAAACGTAAACACCGATTTAAAATATTTTTCATATATTAATCCATGTGGTTTTACAGATAAATCTGTTACCTCTATGAGCAATGAGATAGGTAAAGATCAGTCAATTAAAGATGTAAAAGAATGCTTAACAAAATATCTTGCATTATATCTTAATCTTGATATTCGTTAATAATGGATAAAGCATGGATATTAAAGCCTAGAGGTGACGATAGGTTAATAAAAAAATTAGCAAACGAACTTAATGTTGATGAAGTAATTGCAAATTTATTAATTCATCGAGGTTTAACAACATACAAAGAAGCCGAGCAATTTTTTAATCCCGATTTAGCTAATATTCACGATCCTTTTTTAATGAAGAATATGGATAAAGCTATTTTGCGAATTGAAAAAGCATTTGAGAATAATGAAAAAATATTAATTTATGGCGATTATGATGTTGACGGAACAACTGCTGTAGCATTAGTTTATTCTTTTTTCAAGAAAAAATATTCTCAAATAAGATATTATATTCCTGATAGATATGGCGAAGGCTATGGTATTTCTTTTAAAGGCATTGATTATGCAGCAACAAATAATTACACTTTAGTTATTGCATTAGATTGTGGAATAAAAGCTGTTGAGAAAATTGAATATGCAAATAAAAAAGGAATAGATTTTATAATTTGCGATCATCATCTTCCTGGCGATATTATTCCTAATGCTGTTGCTGTTTTAGATGCAAAACAAAGAGGTTGTGATTACCCGTTTAAAGAACTGTCAGGTTGTGGAGTTGGTTTTAAGCTCATTCAAGCGTTTTGTATTAAAAAGGGAATACAGTTAGATGAAGTTTTTGAATATTTAGATTTGGTTGCAGTAAGTATTGCTTCGGATATTGTTCCTATGATTGGCGAAAATAGGATTTTTGCTTTTCATGGAATGAAAAAGTTAAACGATAATCCAGTTATTGGATTAAAAGCTATAAAAAAAGTATCGGGAATCGAAAATATCGATATGAATATTAATGATATTGTTTTTAAAATTGGACCAAGAATTAATGCTGCAGGAAGAATTGAAACTGGTACTAAAGCTGTAGAATTACTTGTTTCACAAAACGAAGACGATGCTTTAAAATTTGCTAAAGATATTGATGAGTGTAACCAAAACAGAAAAGATCTCGATCAAAAAATTTATAGTGATGCACAAGAAATGGTCGATAAAGATGAAGCAATTAAGTATAAAAACACTACCGTTTTATACAATCCCGATTGGCATAAAGGTGTTGTAGGTATTGTAGCATCTCGGTTAATTGATTGTTATTATCGTCCAACTATTATTTTAACTAAATCAAATGGATTTATTAATGGTTCTGCAAGAACTGTTGAGGGATTCGATTTGTATCATGCAATTGACCAATGTGGGCATTTGTTAGAAAATTATGGCGGTCACATGTTTGCTGCTGGCGTAACTATGAAAGCAGAAAATCTCGATAAATTTATTAAGTTATTTGAAGAAGTTGTTTCAAAAGACATTACAAAAGAGCAACTTACACCACATATTGAAGTTGACGACGAGATTAGTTTATCTCAAATTGATGCTAAATTCTTTAGAATTTTACAAAGATTTCAGCCTTATGGACCAGGTAATATGACGCCTGTTTTTGTGTCGAAAAATGTTCACGATCTTGGAACAGGTAAAACTGTAGGCAAAAAAAACGAACATCTTAAACTCGATATTCTTCAGGATAATTGTACTACTGTATTTCCTGCTATTGGTTTTGGATTGGGTAATAAAGCTACCGAAATTGCTGAAACAAGAAATTTTGATATTTGCTTTTCTGTAGATAAAAATGATTTTATGAATAAAGTTTCTTTACAACTTCGTTTAAGAGATTTAAGACTTAAAAAATACGAGTAATAAAACTTGTTTTTAACCTAAAAAAATAATTCTTTTTTAGGTTTTTTTATTGAAAAATTTGTTATTTAGAATAAATCTAAATAGCTTTGCAAATAAAAATGATTTTAATCATATAAGAAGTTTGCAAATTATAATAATTTTGCGATATGTAAATATAAACATAACGAATAAAAAATAAAAATCATGAATAACGCAATATTTAATTTTAAAGAGCCTAAAAATGAACCTATTCAGGAATATTTGAAGGGAAGTGAAGAACGTGCTAAAATTGAAAAAGAAATAAATTATTTTTCAAAAACAGTAATAGATATACCATTAATAATAGGTGGTAAAGAAATTAGAACTGGTAATATTGGTAAGGTTGTAATGCCTAATAAGTTTAGACATACTTTAGCAACATATCAAATTGCTGGTGAAAAAGAGGTTAAAATGGCAATAGATGCATCGTTAAAAGCAAAAGATGATTGGAGCAATATTTCGTGGATTGAAAGATCATCAATAATGATAAAGGCCGCCGAACTTATTTCAAAAAAATATCGCTATTTGTTAAATGCAGCAACTATGCTTGGTCAAGGTAAAAACCTTTTTCAAGCCGAAATTGATGCAGCCTGCGAAGTAATAGATTATTTAAGATTTAACTCGTTTTTTGCATCGCAAATATATAGCGAACAGCCAACTAGTGGTTACGATATGATTAACAGAATAGAACATCGTCCGTTAGAAGGATTTGTTTTTACAATTACACCTTTTAATTTTACTGCAATAGCTTCAAATTTAAATACTTCAGTAGCTTTAATGGGTAACACTACTGTTTGGAAACCTGCAAGTACTTCATTGTTATCTAATTATTTTTTAATGACAATTTTAAAAGAAGCTGGTTTGCCCGATGGAGTAATTAATTTTATTCCTGGAAAAGGAAGTCAAATTGCTGATATTATTTTAAATAATAAGGAATTTGCTGGAATACATTTTACAGGTTCCACATCAACTTTTAAACATTTATGGAAAAAAGTTAGCGATAATCTTGATGTTTATAAATCGTTTCCAAAATTAGTTGGCGAAACTGGAGGTAAAGATTTTATTTTTGTTCATGCTTCGGCTAAACCTGAACAAGTTGCTACTGCAATTATAACAGGGGCATTTGAATATCAAGGTCAAAAATGCTCAGCAGCTTCAAGAACTTATATTCCTGAATCACTTTGGAAGCAAATAAAAGAATTACTTGTTGAAAATATTAAATCGATTAAAATTGGAGATGTTCGCGATTTCGATAATTTTGTAAATGCTGTAATTGACGAAGCATCGTACAATAACATTATGAATTATATTGAAAAAGCAAAGAATAGTAGCGATGCTAAAATATTAATAGGTGGTAATGGTAATAAAACTGAGGGCTATTTTATAGAACCAACAATAATATTAACAACAAATCCACATTTTGTAACAATGGAAGAGGAAATATTTGGCCCAGTAATGACTATTTATGTTTATAAAGATAGCGAATTTGAAGAAACTTTGAAAATTTGTGATAACACATCGCCTTATGCATTAACAGGTTCAATATTTTCTGAAGATAAATATGCGTTATTAAAAGCTTGCAAAATATTAAGATATTCGGCAGGTAATTTTTACTTTAACGATAAGCCTTCGGGTGCAATGGTTGGGCAACAGCCATTTGGTGGTGCTAGAAATTCTGGGACTAACGATAAAGCAGGAAGTCATTTAAATTTACAAAGATGGGTTAGTCCGCGTACTATTAAAGAAACATTAATTTCGTCAACAAATTACAAATACAAATATATGTAAGTTAAAGTTTTTCCCAGCTTTCAATTTCGCCTGAAACAATTATAAAAAGAGGATGAGGTTTTGGAAATGCAACTTTTAAAAGTTCATTATATTTTTTATTGTCTCTTGTTATTAATTTTTTCTTTAAGTGTTCAAATTCAAATTTAATTTGATTATCCGTTACTGTAATTTGTTTTTCGGGTAATAAATTTGCATTAAATTTTGTTTTATCAAAATTATAATCTCTTCTTTTAGCTTCAATCCAAACATTATGCAAATAAAAATTAATTGAAATAATAGGGTTTTCTATGTTCTTAAATCGAATTAATTGAGGATGATTTTTATAACCTATTGTTTTGTTTTCTAAAACTTTTTTTGCTAAAAGGGTTTCACGCCATACCGCAAGAAGTCCTTTTGTATCAAGATATTGTGGGTGTAATGACCAAATTCTCATTTTAATGGTTTGAAAAAAAAGTTTTACAAGAATCAATTAAAATATTTTTTTCAATAGGTACAACACCTACTTTTCCACAAACAATACCACCTGCTATATTCGAAATTGCAGCAGTATCGGCTATATTTAATTTAGATGCTTTGCATAATGTTGCAACACTAATTACAGTATCTCCTGCACCAGAAACATCGGCTACATCACGTATTTGAGTTGGTATAACATGAAAATTTTTACCATCGCTTATAAATATTCCAAGTTCAGATAGGGTAACCATTACTTCGCTTATATTTTTTTCGTTATGAAATATTTGTACCGCTTTAAAAATAGCATCAAAATCGTTTTTTTGAATTTCAATTTTTAATCCTTCTATTAGCTCTTTAAAATTTGGTTTAAAAAGTGAAATGTTATTGTATTTTAAAAAATTTCTTTTTTTAGGGTCAACACAAATTGGTATGTTTCTTTTTTTTGCTTCTTTGGTAACCTCTTCTATTAAAGCACTAGAAATAACTCCTTTATCGTAGTCCTCAAGTACAATGGCATTAATTTCCTCTTTATTTAAAAGTAAAAATATTCTTTCCGAAAGTTTTTTTGTTTCAATATTAGATATTTGATTATCAACTTCTTCATCAACTCTTAAAAGATGTTGATTACTTCCAATAACTCTTGTTTTGCAAGTTGTTACGCGGTCGTGTAAACTAATTATTCCTGCTGTAGAAATTTCATTTTGCTCGCATAACTCATTAAATAAAATGCTGTTTTGGTCATTTCCTGTTGTTGCACAAATAATTGGTGTTGCACCTAACGAATGTAAGTTTAACGCAACGTTTGCAGCGCCTCCGAGCCTGTTTTCGCGATTAATAATGCTAACAACGGGTACGGGTGCTTCTGGTGAAATTCTATCTACTTTGCCCCACATGTACGAATCAATCATTACATCTCCAATAACTAAAATTTTAAATGTAGAAAATGATTGAAACAGACTATTAATTTTTGAAATTTCCACTATTTTATGTTTTTACAAAGTTATAAAATGATTTATAATTTTAAGTTTAATGAAAATATTCTTTGCTATAAATTTACTGTTTTTGTTATTTTAATTCACTTTTCTGAATTTGTTTTAATAGTATGTAGCAAAAAAAATATTAAAATCATTTAAAGAATTGCTATTTTTGCACAAAAGGCTTCATAGTTCAATGGATAGAACGAAAGTTTCCTAAACTTTAAATTCGGGTTCGATTCCCGGTGAGGCTACTAAAATACATAAATTATTGTATAATACAGTTCATATAGTTTCTTTTAATGTACCTTATCCACCTGACTACGGTGGAGTTATAGATGTTTTTTACAAGATTAATGCTTTAAAAGATTGTGGAGTTAATGTAATTTTACATTGTTACGAATATGGGAGAGAACAATCGGACGAATTAAAAAACATATGTAAAGAAGTGTATTATTATAAAAGAAAAAAAACGGTTAATTTTGCATTAAAAAAAAATCCATTTATTGTTGCTACTCGAAATTCGGAAAATTTATTTATTAGGCTTAAAAACGACAATTTCCCAATTATTTTTGAAGGACTTCACACAACATTTTGGCTTACACAATTAATTAAATTTGATAGGAAAATTGTTGTTCGTACTCATAACATCGAGCACAAATATTATAGTGGATTGGCAAAAGCCGAATTAAACATTGCTAAAAAAATATTTTTTAATTCAGAGTCTCGCAAATTAAAAAAATATGAACCGATACTTGAAAAAGCTAATAATATTGCAGCAATTTCAATTGGCGATCAAAAATATTTTAATTCAAAGTATCAAAATTCTAAATTAATTCAAGCTTTTCATCCTTATAAAAATGTTGAAATAAAAGATGGAAAAGGTAACTATGTGTTATTTCATGGCGATTTGTCTGTTTCAGATAATATTAAAAGTGCTTTGTTTTTAATAAACATTTTTAAAGAAATTAATATCCCATTAATTATTGCCGGTAAAAATCCACATAATAGTATAATCTCAGAAATAAATAATAGTAAAAGCGTTAAATTAATTATCAATCCCGATAATAATAAAATGGATGAATTAATTTCGAATGCACAAATAAATTTACTATATACATTTCAGGATACTGGAATAAAATTAAAATTGATAGCAAGTTTATATCGGGGTAGGCATTGTATAGTAAATAATAAAATGATAAATAACACTGGACTCGAAGGACTTTGTTATGTCTCAAATAGTGTTAATGAAATTAAAAATAATGTTTTAAATTTATTTAACATACCATTTAATTTTGATGATATTGCTAGAAGAAAACTTATTTTAGATGCAAATTTTGATGTTAAAACAAATGCTTTAAAACTTTGTAAACTACTATTTTAAAAATTTATTCGTTTATTGCTTAATTAAAAAAATATATTTTGGGAGTAATTAGAACACAAACAATTAAAGGAACAATATTTACATATTTAGGTGCTGTAATTGGTGTAATTACAAATATATTTTTATTTGCTAAGTACTTTACAACGGAGCAAGTTGGTTTAATTAGTGTAATTTTTGCTTATGCATTGCTTTTTTCGCAGTTAGCAAGCTTAGGTATTGATAGTGTTACAGTTCGATTGTTTCCATATTTTAGAAATGAAACAAAAAAACATAACGGATTTGTTTTTCTTTTAACCACTACATTATTAATTGGCTTTTTACTTTCTACAATTTTGTTTTTTGTTATTAAACCTTATATAATTGAGAATGTTGGAGAAACCACAAATTTATTTTCTGAATATGCTAATTTTGTTATTCCACTTGCTTTTTTTTCGTTGTTATTTAATTCATTTGAGGTGTACTCTAGGGTATTGTATAAAAGTGTTAGAGGTACCTTTTTAAAAGAATTTATTCAAAGAATTTTGATAGTTATTGCAATATTAATTTATATTTTACACTTTGTTAATTTTAATTCATTTGTAATATATTATTCAATAGCAATAGCAATTCCAACAGTAATTTTAATTATTCTAATTTTTTTTGATAAGCAACTAAGTTTTAAAAGAGTTAAGGGTTTTATTAAGCCAGAGCTTAAAAAAAGTATTATAAGTGTTGCTTTTTATGGAATTGTATCGGCTTTTGCAAGTACCGTTATTTTAAGTATTGATAGAATTATGATAGAAAGAATGTTAGGATTATCGGAAGCTGGTATTTATTCGATAGCATTCTTTTTTGGAGTAATAATTACTATGTCGTCGAGGGCATTGCTTAAAATTTCTTCAATAATAGTAGCTGATGCGTGGAAAAATAATGATTTAAATACAATTCGCGATGTTTATTATAAAAGTTGTATAAATCAAATGATTTTTTCGGCTCTACTATTTGTTGGCATTTGGGCAAATATTGATAATGTTTTTTATATTTTACCTGCAAATTATATTTTAGGGAAATATGTTATTCTTTGGGTTTGTTTGGGTAGCTTTATTGATATGTCAACTGGTATAAATAATGCAATTATTGGTACTTCAAAATATTATAAAATACAAAGTTTATTTATGGCAATTTTTGTTTTAATTATTATAATAACAAATTACTTGTTAATTCCTATTTATGGTATTACTGGAGCAGGAATTGCAAATGCCATTTCTTTGTTTTTATTTAATTTTATGCGATGGTTGTTTTTATGGGTTAAATTTAATTACCAACCATTTAATTATAAATATCTTATTGTATTAGCAATTACATTTTTGTCGTATTTAATAGGATATTATTTACCTAAAATGAATAATTTTATTTTAGATATTGTTATAAGAAGTGGTGTAATCTTTATTGTTTTTGGTTTGCTTATATATTTTTCAAAAGTGAGTTATGATATAAACGAAAGAGTAAGGATTTATTATTTAAAAGTTTTAGGGAAATAAGTTTTAATTTATTGAGAATAGTTTTTAATTATTATGATTTATATTTCTTATTGTTTTATTAGACGCTGATTAACACTGAAAACGCTGATAAATAAAAATAATTTACCCAAGTTTACACTGATTAATGTTATTTTTTAATCATAGTCATTCATGTTAATCAAATTAAAATATGTGGTTAAGACATTTACTCTTTATTAATTTTGCCTACGCACACCCTTAATCCCTAAAGGGGGCTAACCCACAAGACCTTTCGTCATGCTGAACTTGTTTCAGCATCTGCTCAATAAATTATTCCTTATTAACCTTTACCGTTGCAACAGTCCGCCCAGTTTCTACCTTAACCAAATATAACCCTTTTGCAAGTTTTTCGGTATTAAAAGTATATTCGTTTTCTGTTGTTTGTGTTTGTATTATGGTTTTGCCTGTAATATCTATTATACTTAAAGTTGTATTCTCATTTGGCATATTGTTAAATTGCACATTAAATTTATTTGTGCATGGGTTTG
>JAVHRJ010000093.1:0-1230 GCA_036171595.1 Bacteroidales bacterium | reverse complement strand
AATTCAGTATATTTCGTTGATGTTAATAATGGTTATTCAGTTGGTTCTTCAGGAACAATCCTTAAAACAACTGACGCTGGTAATTCTTGGACAATTTTATCAAGTGGGACAACTTTGGATTTAAATTCAGTATATTTCGTTGATGTTAATAATGGTTATTCAGTTGGTTCTTCAGGAATAATTCTTAAAACAACAGATGCTGGTAATAAATGGACAACTTTAACAAGTGGAGAAACAAAAGATTTATATTCTGTTTACTTTACAAATGTTAATAATGGATATGCAGTCGGAGATCAAGGTAAAATTTACAAAACAATTAATGCTGGACTAAAATGGGAAAAAAATTCAAACAAGTCATCATATAAATTACGTGCTATAAATTTTACCGATAGTACTACAGGTTTTGTTGTTGGTGAATTTGGCACAATTTTAAAGACAAATGATGCTGGAGAGACATGGAATATGTTACCATATAAATCAGCAGATCTTTTATTTTCATTTTTTTTCACTGATACTAAAACTTGTTATTTAGTTGGTCATTCAGGAAAAATAAAAAAATCAACTGATGCAGGTGAGACTTGGGTTAAGTCATCAAGTGAAACAAAGAAAGATTTATATGCTGTATGTTTTACGGATAATAATAATGGTTATTCCGTTGGTTCTTCTGGTACAATTCTAAATACAATAGATGCTGGAAGTACATGGAAAACAATGTCAAGTGGAGTAACAAATGATTTATATTCTATAGGTTCTTCTGGTACAATTCTAAAAACAGATATGTCAAGTGGAATAACAAATGATTTATATTCTATTTGTTTTACATCTGCTGGTGTATATGCAGTTGGTTCAAAAGGGTTGATTTTAACTAACATTATAACAACTGATAATGAAGCAAATAAAACTTCGTTGAATGGGATAACAAATGATACAACTTCCAGTAATTGTGATAATATTATATTGAAAAACGGTAATGAAATATCAGCAAAAATTTTAGAAATAGGAATAAATGAAATTAAATATAAAAAATGTGACTATTTAACTGGTCCTACAATTGCAGTTGAAAAATCTGGTATTTTTATGATAAAGTATAGTAATGGCACTAAGGAATTGTTTAATGATAAGAACACTAATGAATCAACTGCAACAAATGATTTATGCTTTAATGGACGATATGATGCAAAAAAACTATACAAAAGAAGTATAGCGGGAACTTTAGTACCAACATTAATA
>JAVHRJ010000092.1:0-6204 GCA_036171595.1 Bacteroidales bacterium | reverse complement strand
CTTTTAAAAAGTAGAGGGTTATTATAAAGTATTAATGTTTTAATAAAAAAGCCTTTTCATTAAATTGAGAAGGCTTTTTTAGTTGAGGTAAGGTTTTGTTTTTAAACAATACTACGTATGATTTGAAATAAATATAAACATTTTGCGACTATAATTCACATTAAAAAACAAGAGTCAACTTAATTAACATAAGCAATATTTGAAATGAAATTTCAGTTAAATAATTTCTTTCTCTAGCAAATAATGTATAGTTTCAAGCAAGAGTAAATGGATAGGCATATAAAATTAAGAAACACTTTGTTTTGAACACATACAGTTTAAGGTAATTTCCATATCTTTGTTTAATGACTAACAAAAATTTCAATAAAAATTTATTTTTGCTTATATGTATAATTTTTATAGTTAAACTTGGCTTTGCACAAAAACAAGAAAGCTCTGTAACGCAAATATTAAAGCTTGCTGATAGTCTAAAATACAATGCTCCTGAGGATGCCTTAAAACATGCACAAAAGGCATTGTCAATAGCAAAAAACGAATTAAATCAAAAAAATATATCAAAAGCAAATAGTCTTTTGGGAACAATATTATGTATACAAGGCAATTTTACAGAATCATTAAATTATCACCTACAGGCCTTAAAAATAAATGATTTTTTGCATGATAGTATTACCATGGCAATTAATTATAACAATATAGGCATGGTGCTCGACAATTCCGGAAAAGACTCTGCAGCCTTGAACTATTATCTTAAAGCTATTCAGATAGAAGAAAGAAAAAGCAGCAAGAAAGATCTTATAAAACCTTACAACAATATTGGTATTTTATATGCTAATTTATCAAAACCTGATAGTGCAATATGTTATTTTGAAAAATCTGCAAAGCTTGCTCATGAAACTGGGCAACCTGCTATTGAAGGAAGTATTAAGCATAATATTGCTATGTTTTATATTGGGCAAGCTAAATATTTTAAGGCACTCGAACTATTAAATCAATCACTCGAAGTTCATTTAAAAACCAATAACGATAGGGGAATTGCAACTAACTATCTTTATTTTGGTGAAACATATTTTTATATAAATAATAATGAAAAAGGATTAAGCTATTTGAAAGAAGCATTAATCCTTGCAAAAGAAAAAGGATTTAAAGATATTTTATCAGAGTGTTATCTTCAGTTATCTATGTTTTATGAAGAAAAAAAGGATTTTTCACAAGCGTTAATTAATTTAAAATTATGGGCAGGTGTAGAAGAAAATATTATTAATGAAGCATCTGTAAGTAGTATGGCAGAGATGCAAACAAAATATGAAACAGAAAAAAAACAAAAAGAAAATGAAATTCTTATAAAAGAAAATAAAATAAAATCCCTTGAAATAAATCAACAAAATAGCCAAAGGGTCATTATCATTATTTTCTTTTCTTTTTTATTCTTAGTAGGATTTTTTATCTTTAATCGTATTCGACTTAAACAAAAAAACAAAATACTTAAAGAAAAGGAAGAAAGAGCATTAGCAATATTTCATGCACAGGAAAAAGAAAAAGTATATCTCTCAAAAGAGCTACATGATGGATTAGGTCCATTATTATCGTTAATTAAATTAAATGTTTCAAGTCTTGATATAAACGATGACAATAAAAAGATGATACTTGAAATAAAAGAATTGGCTTCCGAAGGAATGAAAGAAGTGAGAAATATTTCGCATGCTTTAATGCCATCTTTACTTGATAAAAAGGGATTAAATCCGGCTCTTATGAAATTTACTGAACAAATAAATCAATCACAAAATTTAAAAGCTGAATTAGTTTTTTCTGTTTCTTCTAAACTTACTCAGGATACAGAACTAAATATATACCGTATAATACAAGAAGCTTTAAATAATATTATAAAACACTCTGATGCAAGAATAGCATCCATTAAGATAATAGAAAATGAGAATCAATTAGAGCTTACTATTTTTGATAATGGTAAAGGGTTTGATATTGAAAATAATTCGGCAGGAAATGGATTGAATAATATTTATTCACGTGTTGATTTTCTGAAAGGAGAAATCAAAATAAAAAGCGAGATTGGAAAAGGAACTAACTTTATTATTAAAATTCCAAAAAAAACATGATAACTGATGTCAGAAAAAAAAATAAGTATTTATTTGGTTGATGATCATAAAATTTTTGTAAAAGGAGTTGCTTCACTTTTGAGTTCGGAAAATGAACTAGAAATAGCCGGATATTCTTATGATGGAAAAACAGCACTTAATTTTTTAAAAGAAAAGGAAGTTGATGTTTTTATTACTGATATTCAAATGCCAGATATGAGCGGAATTGAATTAACACGAATTATCAAAGAAGAATATCCGCAAACAAAAGTTATTGCTCTTTCTATGTTAGATAAAGCAGAAATTATTTCTGAATTGATTAACTCAGGAGCTGATGGTTATTTACTAAAAGACATAGAAAAGAGTGAGCTAATACACGCTATACACGAAGTAATAGCAGGAAATATTGTTTATTCTGGCAGTATTGCAAAATCGCTTATACAAAACCTTAACAAAAGAGATTTACTTACCCGCAGAGAAAAAGAAATAGTTAAACTAATTGTTTTGGAATACTCTAATGCAATGATGGCAGACAAGCTTTTTATTAGTGAATATACTATTGAAACCCACAGAAAAAATATCTTTCGAAAAACTCAATCTAAAACCATAGTAGGCTTAGTAAAATTTGCTTATGAAAATAAACTGGTTTAGTTTAAAATCAAACCCTCATTTTTAAAATATACCCTCCTGTAGGTATTGTTTTAATGTTTTTAAACATATTATTTTGCAATTATATTCTATAATAATGCAAAATAAATCATTTGTATGTATAAAAGTAGCTGAAAAGCATAAAGGGTATTTACATATCCACTTTTACAATTTTAAACAATTCCTAAAACAATAAAAAATGAAAACAAAAATTACTTTTTTTACTATAATGCTCGCCTTTTTTGGCTGGAATAATTTAAATGCACAATCTTTATTTAAAGACCTGAATCCAGGACCTACCGGAACTACCGTTGAACAATTTACAAACGTGAACGGTGTTATGTATTTTATTGCGGTTGTAAGCTATAGGTATCAATTATGGAAATCAGATGGAACTGTAGCAAATACTGTTATGGTAAAGGATAGTTTAGTAACAACAAATTCCGGACTAGGGATTACAATCAGGGGAAATATTGGCGACACCTTATTTTATACAAATAATGTGTCTGGTACATTATGGAAATCCCATGGAGGTACTCCGGAGATTATTGATACTATTAATGGGTCAACTTACACTATAATCGGAAACAAAATATTTATAACAGTAGGCAATTCACTATGGATAAGTGATGGAACTAATACTGGAACTAATCAAGTTATTAGTATGGCATTTATAGGAGAATCAGCCGTATATAATGGTAAATTATATTTTCAAGGTAGCAATGTAACAGGAAATCACGAACTTTACTCAAGCGATGGCACTTTAGCTGGTACTAGTCTTGTAAAAGAAATATTTGCCAACACTTCTATGTATGGTGGTTCCGATCCACAATTTTTTATCGTTTATAATAACGAGCTTTATTTTTATGCATATGATGGTACAAATTATGGCATATTTAAAACAGATGGTACTTCTGCAGGTACAGTGTATATAACAAATAGCTCATTTAATAATAATGCTAA
The DNA here is from genome assembly GCA_036171595.1 of Bacteroidales bacterium. GTDB lineage: Bacteria > Bacteroidota > Bacteroidia > Bacteroidales > GWA2-32-17 > GWA2-32-17. The sequence continues at coordinate 2,503 of JAVHRJ010000092.1, read as the reverse complement.
AATATTTCAGAATAAAATGTATTTTTCTGTTGCAGGTAATTTATGGGTAAGCGATGGAACAGCCATAGGAACAATGCTAGTTAAAGATTCAGCCGGTTATGTTACAGGTATAAGTGATAATTACTTTTTCACAAGTTATATGAAAACCCTATTTGTACCACCTTATTTTGAAATGTATTACTGGAAATCGGATGGCACAACAGCTGGTACAGTGAGGGTTTCAGACAGTCTTGGTACTGGTGCATCTTTTATTACATTAAATAATAAAATGTACAATCGTGGTGTAGGTAGCGGGTATTCCTCAATCTTATGGGAAACTGATGGTACAGAAGCAGGAACAAATAACATTATCACGGGTTATCTTAGTTTGCCCTTTGTTTTTAATAATACCATATTCTTTTCTAATTTTCAATCAGCTACAGGATACGAATTATGGTCTTATACTCCAAATAGTACAGGTATATCAGAATCTACAGGTAGTAATACTTATAAATTAAATATTTACCCAAATCCATCTTCTGGTATTGTTAATATTGATTGGTCAGGAGATAAAAATGCTTTTTTAACGGTTTTTAATATGATGGGAGAGGAAGTTCAAAAGCAACAATGTGCAAATAATATTGATCTTTCTAATCAACCAAAAGGAATTTATGTTGTAAAAATATCTGATTCGAAGAATAGTTTTACAAGTAAAATTATTGTTCAGTAATAAGTTTTTAATTTTTACATTAAAAATACATTTAAAAAAAATTGAAATAGCTGTGAAGTTCCGCACCCATAAAAACGGTTTAGGCTGAATGTTCTTATTGAAAGATAAAATTCAAAATCAACAAAATGAAAAAAACAAATCTTACAAAAGTATCAGGTAATAAAACAATGGCATCGAAATGGCTATTAGGACTTTCAGTTGCCTTTAACTTATCCTTTATAGGAAACACAATAGCACAAACACCGGTATGCTTTACCCCAGGTACCAGCTTTGCGGCTGGCACTAATCCTATTGCAGAATTCAGTGCCGATTTTAACGAAGATGGCAATGCTGATCTTGCAGTTGCTAATGCTAATTCTAACAATGTATCGATATTATTGGGTACGGGCAGTGGTGGTTTTAGTGCTCCTACCAACTTTGCTGTAGGACTATATCCTCAGTCTATATTCAGTACCGATTTTAACGGTGATGGCTTTAAAGATCTGGTAACAGCTAATAATACATCTGGTAATGTATCGATATTATTGGGTACTGGCAGTGGAAGTTTTGGTGCTGCTAATAATATCACTGTGGGTTCTCAACCTTGGTCGGTGACCAGTGCCGATTTTAACGGCGATGGTAAAGAAGATTTAGCAACTGCTAATAGTGCATCAAATAATGTTTCCATATTATTGGGTACTGGCACTGGTAGTTTTGGTGCTGCTACCAGTTTTGCTGCGGGTACTACACCCCATTCAGTATTTAGTGCCGATTTTAATGGAGATGGCTTTAAAGATCTAGCAACGGCAAATGGAGGTTCTAACAATATATCTGTATTATTAGGCACAGGCACTGGAAGTTTTAGTGCCGCCAGTAACTTTGCTGTTGCAATTAATCCCTATTCAGTATTAAGTGCTGATTTTAACGGTGATGGCTTTAAAGATATTGCAACAGCTAATTTTGGTTCTAACAATGTATCTGTATTATTAGGAACAGGTACCGGAAATTTTGGTGCAGCTGCCAACTTTGCAGTAAATGCAGGTGCCTGGTCGGTAACCAGTGCCGATTTTAACGGTGATGGTACAGTAGATCTGGCAACGTCTTCATATAATGGTAGCGGAGGAGTATCAGTATTATTAGGCACAGGCAGCGGAAGTTTTGGTGCAAATAACTTCTTTGTAACTGGAGGAGGTGCTATTTCAGTATGTAGTGCCGATTTTAACGGAGATAGCAAAGCAGATTTGATGGTGCCTCTTTATGGATCATCATGGATAGTGGTATTATTAAATACATCTTATCCGGCTATAACAGGCATTTTATCAGCTTGTCCAGGCGCAACCACCACCTTAACTGGTGCTGGTACGCCAAATGTAACTACACCATGGTCATCATCGGCTACGTTAATTGCTACTATTTCTGCAACTGGGTTAGTAACCGGAGTTACTTCAGGAACATCCACTATTACTTATATGAATACCAGTGGATGCTCAACTACTGCAACATTTACTGTAAATTCTCTTCCAACTGTAACAGCCAACAGCACAGCATCAGCAATTTGTTCTGGCGAAAACATAACACTTACAGGTAGTGGCGCAACAACATACATGTGGGATAATAGTGTAGTTGATGGAGTTTCTTTTGTTCCAACTGGAACCACAACTTACATGGTTACTGGAACAGACCTAAACGGTTGCATAAATACTGCAACAATATCAACTACCGTAAACCCTCTTCCAACTGTAACAGCTAACAGTACAGCTTCAGCAATTTGTTCTGGCGAAAACATAACACTTACAGGTAGTGGCGCAACAACAT
>JAVHRJ010000091.1:0-6205 GCA_036171595.1 Bacteroidales bacterium | reverse complement strand
CGAATTCCTGCTTGGGTTTACCTTGCTGTTGGTGCTGGTCAAAACTTACCAGAAGCAATGGTAAAACTTGCATTAGGTAAAAAAACAGAGCCTTTTAAAAAATACGATATTGGTAAAATGTTTATCAGATATTCATGGGATATGATTGTAGATTTAAAGGAATTTGAGCAATTATCAACTAATGGAGAACTTTAACAAGTATAAAGTTTAAAGTTCATAAAGTACAAAGTATAACAAGAGCAATAAAAATTAAACATTAATAATTAAACATTAATAATTATTTTAGGTATGAAAAAGAAAAATTTTGAACGTCCAATAATAAAAAAACTACAAACTGGTATGCCCAATAAATTTGGGATGAAAACTGAATACGACCCAATTACAGAAATTGACGGGGTATCGGTAAAAGAACTTATAACAAAATACGGGAGTCCACTTTACGTTATTTCTGAAAAAACAATTCGCGAAACATATCGCGAAGCAAATAGAGCATTTAGTACTCGTTACCCAAAAGTACAATTTGCTTGGTCGTACAAAACAAATTACATGAATGCTGTATGTAATGTTTTTCATTCCGAAGGCTCGTGGGCTGAAGTTGTTTCAGGATTTGAATACGACAAAGCTATTGCAAATGGCGTTCCCGCAAGTAAAATTTTATTTAACGGTCCAGATAAATCTGAAAAAGATTTAGAGAAAGCAATAAAGCATGGTTCTTATATTCATATCGATCACTTTGATGAACTATATACAATAATTGGTTTAACAGCTAAAATGAAAGAACGCCCAAAAGTTGCAATTCGTGTAAATATGGATTGTGGCATATATCCACTTTGGTCGAGATTCGGTTTTAATTACGAAAACGGCGAAGCTTGGGAAGCTATAAACAGAATAATGATTAGCAAAAAAATTGATCTAGTTGGATTACATAGCCATATTGGGACTTACATATTGGCACCTTGGGCTTATGGCACCGCTGCAACAAAACTTGCCGATTTGGCTGCTGCTATAGATAAAAAATACAATCATCACATAAAATATATTGACCTAGGTGGAGGATTTGCTTCAAAAAACACTTTAAAAGGTGCATATTTACCAGGTTCCGATACATGTCCTACTTTCGACCAATATGCCGACGCAATATCTTCGGCTTTAATTAACAGTCAAATAAATCACGAACATTTACCCGTTTTAATGCTCGAATCAGGTCGTTCTTTAATTGATGATTCGGGTTATTTATTGGGCACAGTGTTGGCAAATAAAAGATTACCAGAAGGAAAACTTGCCACAATAATCGATATTGGAGTAAATTTACTTTTTACATCTTTCTGGTACGATCATAAAATTACTCCTGCCCAACAATTTAGCCATCATACCGAAGATGCAATTATTTACGGACCATTATGTATGAACATCGATATTATTCGCGAAAACGTTCAGCTTCCACCAATGAAAAAAGGTGATAATGTAGTAATTAGTAGAATCGGAGCTTACAACATGACTCAATGGATGCAATTTATAACATTACGCCCAAATATTGTAATGGTTGACACAAAAGGTAAAGCTCATGTAATTCGTAGCAACGAAACTGCAACTTCTATAAACGAAAACGAAAAAATTCCAGAACATCTTATTAAATTTGAACTTTAATTTATTAGTGAAAGACAACTCTAAAAACAATACAAATCGTCATGCTGAACTTGATTCAGCATCTCATACTATAAGATGTCGGCTCAAGCCTGCCATGACGAACTCTTTTTTAACTTAATGTAAAGCAATATGACTTTTGTTTTAAAAATATATTTAAGCAACATAAATTTATAAGTGAAAATAAAATTTGCAATAACCACAATTCTAAAAGGGATAGTTTTTAGCTATCCCAATGTTTTTTTCTCGAAAAGCAAGCTATTTGCTTTATTGCTAATTTTAATTACCTTTTTAGATCCATACACTGGAATTGGTGGACTTTTATGCATAGTTACAGCAAATACAGCAGCCTATTTAATTGGCTTAAATATTTATAAAATTTCTGGAGGATTATATGGCTTTAATGCTTTGCTAGTAGGTTTAGGAATTGCATCTTTTTATTCACCTTCATTAGAATTATATTCAATAATTATTTTTTCGGGGCTATTAACCTTATTTATAACAGTTACATTCGATGGAATAATTGGGAAGTATGCATTACCTTTTTTAAGTATTCCTTTCTTATTGGCATTATGGATAATTCAGCTTTCATCGGCTGAATTTAACGCAATTGGAATTTCTGAAAGAGGTGTTTATTTTTTAAATGAATTATACAGCATTGGTGGCAAAGAGCTAGTTGATTTATATAATCAATTAACACTAATAATTATTCCGGTTTCACTAAAAACCTACTTTTTATCGCTTGGAGCTATATTTTTTCAAGAAAATATTATTGCTGGAATAATCATTTCTGTTGGGTTACTATTTTATTCACGTATTGCATTTTCACTATCATTAATAGGATTTTACGCTGCATATTTTTTCTTCATTTTTATTGGAAGCGATATTACTCAAGCAAATTACACATACATTGGTTTTAATTTTATTTTAACATCAATTGCCATAGGTGGTTTCTTTATGATTCCATCGCGAAACTCATATTTATGGGCAATATTAATTATTCCAATAACAGCATTAATAACAATAGGCAGTAGTAAAATTTTTAATACTTGGCATTTATCAATTTATTCGCTACCATTTAACATTATCGTTTTGCTTTTTATTTACACTATGCGATTTAGAACTCAATTTTTAAAATATCTTTCAGAGGTTAGTATTCAGCAATTTATGCCCGAACGAAATCTGTACAATTTTTTAATTTCTGTAAATCGCTTTAGTAAAAGTTTCTCTACTTTTCCAATAAAACTACCATTTTGGGGCGAATGGAATGTTGAGCAAGGGCACAAAGGTGAAATAACTCACAAAGATGATTGGCAACATGCTTGGGATTTTACAATTAGAAGTTCAGATAACAAAACATATATTTCTAATGGAGAATCGGTTACCGATTATTTATGTTATAACAAAGCAGTTATTGCTCCTGCATACGGAACTGTTGAAGAAGTAGTTGACGAAATTTTAGACAACGCTATTAATGACGTAAATCTTAATCAAAATTGGGGTAACACAATAATAATTAAGCATGCCGACTTTTTATATTCAGCATTAAGCCATTTAAAAGCCGGTAGCATTAAAGTTGTAAAAGGCGATTATGTTAAACCCGGACAAATTATTGCTTCGGTTGGAAATAGTGGTCGTTCACCTGAGCCACATTTACACATGCAATTGCAAGCAACACCATTTGTAGGCTCAAAAACATTGCTTTATCCCATAAACCATTTTATTTCAAAAAATGAAAATAACATAATTTTTAACTCTTTCGATATTCCAAAACAAAATTCAGTAGTATCAAATATTGAAATAAACCCGTTACTTAAAAAAGCTTTTACTTTTATACCTGGACAAAAATTCAACATTTCGTACGAGGAAAATAACATTAAAAAAAATGTAACATGGGAAGTAATAACTGATATTTATAACAATACATACATATATTGTAATAAGTCAAAATCAACTGCTTACATTTTTAGTGATAATACTCTTCACTTTTTTAAACATTTTGAAGGAAATAAAAAATCACTATTATACTACTTTTATCTAGGATGTTACAAAATATCTTTAGGCTATTATAAAAATTTAAAACTCGAAGATAACTATTCATTATCTGAAATATTTAGCTTACCAAAACTTGTAATTCAAGATTTTTTTGCTCCATTTTTCAGATTTATGTCTGCACATTACAATATAGAATATGAGTATTTAGACGATAACATGAGTCCAACAAAAATTTTATTAAAATCTAATAGTTCAGCAAAAATATTAAACCAAGAGATTATTCGCTTTGATTTTAATATAGAAATTGGACAAAATGGGATTGCAGTTTTCGAAGTTAAATCAAAAAACAAAAATATTAGAGCAGTGTTTGTTGAAGGATAAATTATGAAGAAAATATTAATTGTAATTATATTTACATTTTCGAGTTTCCACATTTTTGCAAATGACACATTATCATTTAAATATGTAGATTCAACCACATATTCAATGTACCAAAAACAACAATGGAAACAACTCATAACATTAGGCAATAATGCAATTTATAACAATATAGATTATTTTTATTTAAGAATGCGAATAGGAATTGCTTATTTCGAATTAAAAGAATTTAATGCATCAATTTCGCATTTCGAAAAAGCTTTAGAATTTAATTCGGCGAGCGAAACAGCAATGGAATATAAATATTTTGCATTAATATTTTCAGCAAACAATAGAGGTGCAGGCTATTACGCTAAAACTTTTACTAAAAATTTAAAAGATAAAATAAAACCTGAACTTCCTAAAAAAATTGACAAAGTAATTATAGAAAGCGGATTTAATATTGTACCTGGTTTTGATACTTTAAAAACCATTATTAAACCTCCCGATCAAAAAAATTATAGATTAGAAAAAGATTTATCAGGCAAATTTAAATTTGCCGAAATAGCATTAAATCATGAATTCAATAAAAAGGTTTCTTTTTTTCATTCATTTAGTTTTGTTAAAGCAGAAGGATTTCAACAACTTTTTTATAATTATAACAAAGTAAATGAAACAAATTATACATTAAATATGATGCAATATTATTTAGCTCCAACATTTTATGGAAAAAAAAATAATGCAACCACTTTATTTGGTAATATAATTTATCTTTCATCGAAAAAATTCGATTATAATTATTTACATTTAGCTTCCCCACCATCATCAATGAATCCACCAGTATATATATATCAACTACCGTTAGAGTTAAAAACTATAAGTTCGTGGCAGTATGTTATAGGATTTAATTATTTAAAAAATTACAAAAATGGATTAATTGATTTTACTGCAACATACTCAAAATTAAATAGCTACAATCAAATCCAACTAACAACTGGATACGGGTTTTATGCAAACAAGCAAAAAACAATATTTGCGAAAACAAATGTTACAATATTTTCACAAAAACCAAACATAAAATTAATTTTTAATCAAATAATTAAAATTAAGGTTGTTAAAAATGTTTGGGTTGATCTTTTTGGATCATACGGAAACTTAAGGAATTACAACGAAAACAATGGGTACACAATATTAAACACAAGCGATGAAACACTTTATAGAATTGGCTCTAAATTATCTATTCCTATCACAAAAAAACTATCAATCTTTTTATCTTATACGTTTTCAGGTAAAAACTTGCCATTTAACTACTTGTATTTTAATGGAAATCAACGTGGTACAGGAGAATCTTTTTCAACAACAATTCAGAATAATAAATATAATCAACATTTAATTTACGTAGGAATAATATGGAAATTTTAAAATCAATTTTAGTAGCTTCATCGTTTTGCATTATTTTAACCTCTAATGCTCAAAACGACAAAAATTTGAACGCCTTTAAACAAAGTTACTCATACGAAAATAAAGGCGACTATACTAACGCTATAAAAGAAATAGTATCAGTTTATTCGGCCGACTCATACGAGCAAAATTTACGACTAGGCTGGTTAAACTACGAAGCTGGAAAATTTACAGAATCGGCTGCCTATTACGAAAAAGCTCTTGCACTTAAACCCATGAGCGAAGAAGCACGTATGGGAATTGTGTATCCAGCATCGGCACTTGGAAACTGGGATCAAGTTCTTACTAATTACTTAAAAATACTAGAAAATAATACTGCAAACACAATTGTAAATTATAGAGTTGGTAATATTTATTACGAGCGAAAAGATTACACAAAAGCAAATTATTATTTCGAAAAAATCGTAAATTTATATCCATTCAGTTACGATGCTTTATTAATATACGCCTGGACAAACTTAAAATTAGGTAAAACACGCGAAGCTCAAGTTTTATTTAATAAAGTCTTAATGCTTTCACCTGATGATAAATCTGCCCTAGAAGGACTTTCATTAATAAAATAATCTCCAACTTTCTTTCGCTCTCTTCTAGCGATTGCTCTTCATCTCTTACGCTCGCTTCTAGCGAGTGCACGTCCATAACCTTAATATCCCTCGCTTCTAGCAAGTGTAAAAAACTAGATATCTTTTCTGACTAATAATTTTTATTGGCTATTGTGCTACACCCATCGCCTTTGTTTGTGTCTTCA
>JAVHRJ010000090.1:0-1238 GCA_036171595.1 Bacteroidales bacterium | reverse complement strand
GCATCTGCCCATACTTGCTCAACATCACCAGCACGGCGTTCGGCAAACACATAATTTAATTTTTGCCCAGAAACTTTTTCAAATGCATAAATAACATCAAGCACAGAATTTCCTTTTCCGGTTCCTAAATTAAATAGTTCAAAATTATTTTTTAATTTGTTATCTAACAATCTATTTACTGCAACCACGTGAGCCTTAGCCAAATCTACAACATTTATATAATCGCGAATACATGTGCCATCAGTTGTATTATAATCATTTCCATAAACTTTAAGTTGTTCGCGAATTCCTGCAGCAGTTTGAGTAACAAAAGGCACTAAATTATTTGGAACTCCTAATGGTAACTCTCCAATTAACGAAGAAGAATGTGATCCAATGGGGTTAAAATAACGAAGTGAAATCGCTTTTAAAAAATTATTTGAGAAAATTGTATCTTGAATAATTTCTTCGGCAATTTGTTTTGTGTTACCGTAAGGCGACAAAGGTGTTTTTTTAGGTGCCTCTTCATTAACAGGTAACCTATCGGGTTGGCCATAAACAGTGCAAGATGACGAAAAAACAAATGAATTTATTTTTAATATTATCAAATTTTCAAGAATATTGATAAGTGAGCCGAGATTGTTTCTGTAATATTTAAGTGGTTCAGCAACCGACTCATTTACAGCTTTTAATGCAGCAAAATGAATAACAGCATCTATATCGTGATGTTTTGTAAAATATTGTTCAGTAGCAATTCTATCAACTAAATCGAGTTTTGTAAAATGTGGCCTTTTTCCTGTAATTTTTTCAATACCATCAAGAACCGAAATTTGTGAATTTGAAAGGTTATCTACAATAAAAACTTCGAAATTTTGTTGCAATAATTCAACTACGGTATGCGAACCTATATAACCAACTCCACCGGTAACAAGTATTTTTTTTGGCATTTGTTATAAACTCCAATAATTAAATTTTTTAATTTTACCTCTATAAATTCCTTTAACATCTACAATTATTGCATCATTTGTAGCTATTTTTTCGAAATAATTTTCATTTAAATTTAAATATTCTTTGTGCGACACTGCTAAAATTATAGCATCATAATCTTTTCTAATATTTTTTGTTAAACTAAATCCATATTCGTGTTGTAGCTCATCACTATTTGCCTGCGGGTCAACAACATCAACCTTAACACCATAAGAAACTAATTCGGTAACAACATCAGCAACTCTCGAATTTCTTAAATCGCTAACATCTTC
>JAVHRJ010000089.1:1725-6218 GCA_036171595.1 Bacteroidales bacterium | reverse complement strand
TGTATGAAGCAGTACCAGTAATTTCATATAATCCCATACCAACACCAGCAAATAATTGACCTTGTGGTCCATGGTGTCCACCGTAACGTTGAGATGTAATTTGTACCATTGTTGCATCTGAAATTGTATCAAGATCAACAGTTGTTCCAGTTACTTTAACTGAAGTATTAGCACGGTTTTGATGACAACGAAGACAGGCATTGCTTCCACCTTTATCAAACGTAACACTAGTATTAAAAATAGTTTTGAAAGGAGCAATACTTCTTAAAGCATAATTAGGAAAATCAGCTTCATCTAAAGTTCCATGGAAAGTATGGCATACGTCACATGTAAGAGTATAATCGCCTACAAAACCTACAGCTGAAGTATCTTGTCCAGTAACTAAAGTCTCTAAATAGCCTTGAGCAGAGTGACAACGTGAACATGTATTTCTACTACCCTCATCAGCCATGTTACTTAATTTATTACCATGTTTTGACGATTCTAACTGTGTTTGAACTGCTGTCCAGTTAGCTGTTGTATGACAGTTTCTGCAGAATGAATTAGCATCAATACCATCAATACCATTCAAACCATCGCTTCCATTAGCACCATTGTTGCCATCAAGACCTGGATCGCCTTTTGGGCCTTTACAACTGCTATAAACTACAACAAACAAAGCAAGTGTAGCCAAAGCAAATAAACTAATTAATAGATTTCTTTTTTTCATAAGATTTAAGTTTATAATTATTTTTTAAAATTTTAACTACGTAAAAGTATATATGTTTATAAATATAACTTTGTTAACTTGTGATTTATATGTCTAGTTTTTTTTGTTTTTTATCGCAATTCAAGAATTAAATATCGGATTTCACACGTTTTATGTCATAATATTATATGTTTACCAGCATCATATACATATTTCTACATTCTTTTATAAGTTTAAATTATTCAGCATATTATACTCTATATTAACAACATAATACAATTTGCAAACTATAACCAAGTATTAAATTATTAGCATCATAAAATAATGTTAATGCAATTAAGCATTGTTATTGATTAAAGAAAAGAAATTAAAAAGAATTAAAATTCTTCTTAATTGGTTAAACAATTATAAAATTAACGTGTAAATTATAATTTTATTCCTAAAACGAGAATATCATCAACCTGATTTAAGTTGCCTCGCCAATTGTTGTATGTGTTATCTAGAATTTCTTTTTGTTCACAGATGCTAAGCGAAGCATTTTTTAGTAATATGTTTTTTAATTGAGAATACAAAAATTTCCTTCCTTTAGGCCACCAAATTGATCGGCAAAACCATCAGAAAACAAATATATCAAATCGCCTTTACTAATTTTAATCTTATGATTTGTAAAAGGGTTCATAACAGTATACATGCCTACTGGCATTTTATCAGCTGTTAATATACATTTATCGTATGCTTGTTTTTTAAGTCTAACCATCTGACATTTTATCTTTTCGCATTTATTTTTCATTAATAACGAATAAGGAATATCGTTAATAAAATCGACTTCATAATCGGAATACCACCATTTTGCAAGAGATTTATTTAATGATTGCACATTTAATCCCTCAAAATTCTCGAAAAGTTCAACATCTAGATTAAGGGGAAACATGCCATATTTAATTTCGTCTTGAGTAACTTATTTTGTTGAAATTGAAATATATTTGGTTACAAAACCTTCTTTTTTATATTCGATTATATACTCGTTACCTGGATCTAAAGTAAAATTGTAATCTCCATTAACTTCGTTTAATATTGTTTTGTCTATAGATTTATCTAATACAATATTTATTTTAACATTAGATAAAGCAATATTATCGGTTGTAATTTTACCCTTTATATAAATTGAATGGAATTTATTTTGCCCAAATAAATTTAATGTAACAAATAGCAGAATAATAAAAACAATATTTTTAGCCATTTATAAATCTGTAAATTAAAGGCTAATTTAAATGCATTTTTAGAAAAAACAAATTAAATGTTTAAAAAAAATTAACCGTTATTGCTAATTTGAGTTAACTTATCTAAATCGAGTATTTCAATTTCTTTGTTTTTAATTTTAATAATTTTTTCGGTATCAAAATTTTTAAGAACTCGTATTGCTGTATCTTTCGACATGCCAGTCATATCGGCTATATCGTACCTCGAAATTGTTAAAACAAATGGATTATTTTGATATATTTCGTGAAATAAATAAAGTAAAACTTCGGCAATTCGGCCATTAACTTGCTTTTGGGTAAGACTAATAAATTTAGAATAATATTGTAGCGCATGAATGCAAATATTTTCTGTTAAAATGTCGTAAACTTTTGAATTTCTTCGTGCAATATCTTTATATAATTCTAAATCGTAAAAACAACAATGACAATCTTCAACTGCCATTACAGAATATTGCTCTTGTTTACCAACATAAGATGCTAATACACCAATTATTTCGTATGGTTTTATTAACCTAATTATTAAATTCCTATCATTATAACCTTCAATATACGATTTTGCAATGCCATAAGTTAAAAACATTAACTGAGTGGTTTTAACACCTCTTTTAAAAATTACTTCACCAGCTTTATAATTAACTTCGTATTTTGTACTTTCAATTGCTAACCTGTCTTTTTCGGTTAATAATTCAAGTATTTCAGGAAATGGGGTTAATTTTGGCTTGATATACATGTAAATTAAATTTTTAATTGACCAAAAATACTAATTAATCGTGAAATTTACGATATAAAATGAATTATTTACGACAAATATCGCATATGATGTTGTAAAACATGTTTTTTAGCTTAAAGCTCTTTTTGAAAGATTAGTTCCTTGCTTAATTCTATCGGCCATTCCTATTCCATCTTTTAAATTTCCTCCAAAAATAAGGCCTGGGAATTCATTTTCTAACTGTTCAACCATTTTAAAACGTGCCTCGGATTCAATACCATATTGAGGAATTGCATTTTTGTGCCAATATAAATTAAAAAGTTTTGGGTTAAAACTCGATGGTTTCATTAATTGCATAAATTCATTCTCTACTATTTTTTTAAGTTCTAATTCCGATTTTTCAAATATGTTTTGTTTTCTAACACCACCTAAAAACATTGTAAATAATGTGCAATTATCGGGAGTTCTTTTTTGAAAAAGTGTTGACATAAATAAAACTCCAAGAACATCGCGATTTTCAACAAAAGGAATTAAGCCACCAAAACCTTCGGGTTTAAAACCATCCCAGTTTTCGAAACCTAAAATTACCTCTACAACATTAGCATAAGGTAAATTTGTAATTAAATTAAGTTTATCTTTAGTAACAAAACTCAAAATATTATCGAGTGCAAAGGCGCCAGTTGTTGTGACTAACTTATTTGATTTAACAGTAATTTCAGTACCTTCAGAATTTGTAAGTGTTGAAATGTATTTACCATTAATATATTGCACCGATAAATTATTTGCACCAAGAATAAAATTATCTTTCCCAGCTTTTGAATATAAAACATTAGTTAATTCAGATAATCCTCCTTTTACAGAAAAAACTTTGCGAGTGGCTTTTAAATCGCGTGGGTTCTTCTTTTTAAATCCCTTTTTAAATGCTCCACCTATAAAGCTACCATAAGTTTGTTCGAGGTTATATAATTTGGGTAAAGCGTGACGAGTAACTAAACGAGCTGGGTCGCCAGAGTAAACTCCCATAATAAAAGGGTCTATTGCATAATCGAGAAAGCTTTTCCCCATTCTGCGAAGTACCATTTGTGAAAGAGTTTCGTCGGGGTTTTTTCCTCGAGAGCGAAATGGCTCACCTAATATTCTTAACTTATCGCCAAAAGTAAAAAGTGGTGTAGTAATGCCTTTCCATAAACCCGAAGGTAGTGGCTCCCATTTACCGCTTTTTAAGATAAATCGTTTATTTACTTCTTTACCTGGCAAATCGATTTCGCATAAATTTTCTAAATCTTCAAATAATTCGGCAACTTCGGGATGTCCTACAACGCCTGTATTAGGACCGGTTTCTAACACATACCCGTCTTTTTTTTCTGTTTGAATTACACCTCCAACTTTATCGTTTTTTTCGATTACAATAAAATCAGCATTCCCTTTTTTTAAATAAAAAGAAGTTGTTAAGCCTGTTAAGCCTGCTCCTACTACAACTATATCTTTTTCAATTATTGACATATTTTATTTGCAATTTTTACATTAATATAAGGTACAAATATAGATTATTATAAAATTTAAAATTATGCCTAAAAGCATAAAATTATTATTTTAGAATTTACATGAAGATTCTTCGCTAATCGCTCAGAATGACAAAAAGAAATAGAATTAAAAAAACTTAAGGTTGCAATCCAGAGTTGCGAGGAATCTGTATTAAAGATTAGATTCTTCACTAATCACTCAGAATGACAAAAAGAAATAGAATTAAAAAACTTAAGGTTGCAATCCGAGTTTGCGAGGAATCTACTTGCCTTTGTTTGTATATTCACAAAAGAATAAATTTAATTGTTTTGAA
>JAVHRJ010000089.1:0-1625 GCA_036171595.1 Bacteroidales bacterium | reverse complement strand
AATCTACTTGCCTTTGTTTGTATATTCACAAAAGAATAAATTTAATTGTTTTGAAAATATTAATTGTTGTAAAAACAAACAAGATATTCACTCGCTGGAAACGAAAAATTCACTCGCTGGAAGCGAGCGAAGAAATTGGAAAATGAATTTAGAATAAAAAAAATCTGTTATAAAGATTAAACTCTTCGATAATAGCTCAGAATGACAAAAGATTATCGGAATAAAATTTCTAATTTTTTAAAGAGTAACTCGCTATCTATAGGTTTTGGGAAATAATCATCGCATCCAACAGCAAAAGATTTTTCTTTATCGGCTGTAAAAGCATAAGCTGTTTGAGCAATAATTTTTGTTTTTTTATTAAATTTTCTAATTTCCGTAGTTGCCTCAAAACCATCTATATCGGGTAATTTAATATCCATTAGAACAACGTCAATATTTGGGTTATTTTTACAAATGTAAATTGCATCTTTTCCGCTTTTAGTGTCAATTATATCTGCATTTGTATCTGAAAATAATTCTTTTAAATACATCAAATTCGATTCATCATCTTCAACAATTAAAATTGTTTTGCCAGTAAAATCAATATTGCCAGCAATTTCAACTTTTTGAGCTGGAAACAAATCTGCACAAGGCTTAAATGGAATAGTAAAATAAAAAGTAGTGCCTTTATTAATTTCCGAAGAAACATTAATTTGTCCACCCATCATGCTCACTAAAGCTTTAGAAATTGACAACCCTAACCCAACACCAACCCTACTCTCTTTTATTTCGTTTTCAATTTGGCGAAAACGTTCAAATATATGATCGAATTTGTCTTTTGGAATGCCTATTCCAGTATCTTTAACATAAAATTCAATTACGCTATTACTAATAAGGTATCCAAATTCTACAAATCCTGTTCGCGTAAACTTTAATGCATTACTAATAAGATTATTAAGGACTTGCTTTATTTTTAAATCATCGGCAATAATTTTGCTTTCGTTGTTAATTAATCCCTTTTTGCAAACTAATTTTAAATTTCGAAATCGTGCCGAAGGAGTAAAAAATTGGTCAATTTCGTCTAATAAACTATTTAAATTAAACTCTGTTGGGTGAAGCGAAACCTGCCCTAATTCAATTTTTGATATATCAATTATATCATTAATAATACCTAAAAGGCCTTGACAGTTTGCATGTATAATATCGATATATTTTTGTTTTTTATCTTCGGTAACATTTGGTTTTAATAATAAGTCGGTAAATCCCATTATTCCATTCATTGGTGTTCTAATTTCGTGCGAAATATTTTGAAGAAAGGCTGTTTTAAGTTTATCGCTTTCTTCGGCACGTTTTTTTGCCTCAAACAAATCTTTATTAATTTGCTTATATTCTTCGTTTTGTGCATTTATTTCTTCGTTTTGGGCTTTTATTTCTTCTTCAAATTGTTTTCGTTCCGTTATATCATGAATTATTCCTAAAATGCATGGTTCATTATCAATAGTTATAAATTCGGCTGAAAGTAATCCAACACATTTTACACAATTTTTAAAATTAAATTCAAATTCCAAATTATAAACTTTTCCTTTTTCAATAATTAATTCTAAATATTTTTGTTTATCGGTTTCTTTTACCCACAAATTTAATTC
>JAVHRJ010000088.1:0-1242 GCA_036171595.1 Bacteroidales bacterium | reverse complement strand
TATTTTTACCATTATTATTTAGGTAATATTTTTTTACAACCTTACCCAATGAATCATAAATAAATAAAGTACCTGTAGTGTTATTAGGCAATGTGACAAATATTTTTGTAGTATTATTAAAAGGATTAGGGTAGTTATTGATAGATAAACTTTTATTCATTTGCTCATCTTTTTTTTTATCAATTGCAGATATTATTGAAGTAAGATCAAATCCATAAATTATTGTTTCCAAAGAAGCGAAATAAATTAACGTATCGTCATTTATCCAATTTAAAGAATATTTTATTCCGTCATCCGCACAAGCAGTTGCTTTATATAATTTGTTTGACCCAATAGAATATAAATAAATACCAGCTGAAGATTCTGTTGGGTGCCATACGAAAAAAGAAAGTTTATCATTGTCCGGCGACCAATTTAATGAAGTAAAAATAACATATGAATACCAACACCCTGCTACGGAATCATCCCTGAAAGGAGAAAATACAAGAGAATCTTTTTTAGTGTCTTTGTAATGAAAAAATAATTGAGGAGGCAATGCACGGATACTATATGCAAGAATATTGTGCTTTGTATTATATGCAAACCCTGTTATTATTGAATAATCACCTAGATCAACTAATGTATCTATTCTTCCAGATTCGATATAATATTCTAAGATTGTACTATCGTTAGAAATAAACACAAAACTAGTATCGCTGCTCCACCTCGGTTTTAGTTCGTCAGAATTATATTTAACATTCACGTTTAAATTCCATTTATACAATGAACTGTCGGTTAATGAAAAATAATAATCAGGAAATAAAATAATTTTGTCGTTAGGTGAAAAAACAATGTCAAGATGGGAAGCGACAGGTGTGATTCCTGATGAATCAACTATTTGAAAATCCAGATTGGTCACATTATTATGTAAGTATAGTTTGTTTTGAGGATAATAAAAAACATCACTATTGAAGACACAAAGAGGTAACTTATAAGCAAAAACTGGTGGATCAAATAAATAGTATGTTGTTTTTGAAAACATCGTTTCCAGATCAACCTTCCTCACAGTATCACTAAAAAAATCCTTTAAATAAATTTCTTGGTTTATACGATCAATTGTAAATTGTTGCGAAGGGATTTCGGATACTATAAATTTTTGGCTATGAGAAACAGAAGAAAGGTTAACAACTAATCCAACTATTAAGAGGAGCTTTTGAGAAAGAATGGAGATTTTTTTAGTCTTCTTAATGCAGGTGTTTGCAA
>JAVHRJ010000087.1:0-1249 GCA_036171595.1 Bacteroidales bacterium | reverse complement strand
GTATTAGCAATTTTAAATTCATCGTGCGTTTTTTGTTGCTAACAAAGGTAAGCCCGTTACCTTATTAATAATCCTGAATTATAAAAAATGTAGTAGCATTTTTCAGCATTAATAATGGGGTTATTGTGGTTCAAATACTTTTAAAGAAATTAAATATTGACTTCTTGTTTTGTTACAAAATGAAGAAAATGTTGAAGCGTAATTATTTTTTATTTTTGTCAAAATAAAAAAATAACAAAATCAAATTTGCCAAAGTAGCTTTTTTTTACAACCGTATTAAGTCTAAGCAGGAGTGTATCAGTTTGGCAAAAAAAATGCGGATTACTTTTTTGCTTTTTGTATTTTATATTATGGTTGAAAAGCCAAAAGGGGAAGAAAAATAAAATATGGGAATTCATTTCCACACTTTCCGGCTATATTCTAAAATAAAAATATTAAACTATTGTAATTATAATTTTAAAGCAGCTACATGGGCACTATTTAAAACCGGGCATTATATTAGCACGGTATTCAAAAAATAAATTACAATGGAAAAGATTGAAAAAATGCACATCATGGATAAAATGCTTCGTGAACTGGAAGATATTACCAACAGTCAGACTTCTTTGCTAAAAAAAATAGCCCAGCTTGAAGCGGATAACATCAACCTTGGAAACAGCCTCCTGTATAAAAGGTTGCCCGACATACATGAAAAAATAGATGCGGCATTGATGGAGGTAACGGCTGTAAACAGTGAGTTTGCAGCGGTAAGAGAGAAGTTTGTGTCTGACAACAGGCTAAATGAGGTGTTGCCGGAAGCAACCAATAAATGATAACTGATTTACATTAATAATTCAATTATTATTTACTTCAAAAAACCGGCTCAGGATTTTGATTAAAAGTTTTTTTAATTTTGTACATTGAGGTACATGCCTGCAAAATCATTTATTTAGCCTTTAAAAACACTTGCTTTGCAGGTGGTAATGTCCTGACGGCTTTGCCTTTAAAATTGGTTTTCTTGTATTTTTTTGTGCTAAGCTGTATTTTAAAAAGCCCTTTGGGCGCTGCATTCAATTCACCTTATTAGAAGGTGGTTGTTGAATTTTATAACTTCAACAAAATTCTTAAATCAATAACTTGTAAACATATTAAAATTGTGTTTGGTTGTATAAAGCGTTAACAGTGGAAAATAAGCTTTTGGGCGGATTCCTATCACCGTTTAATCTTTGGTACACTACTTGCCCCTGCTATGAAAAATAAATACCCTGAA
>JAVHRJ010000086.1:0-25304 GCA_036171595.1 Bacteroidales bacterium | reverse complement strand
CAGGCATAATATGTGGACGAAGTTTATTTAAAAAATAATCTTGTACATATTGTTTATGTCTTTCATTTAATTGTTTTTCATTTATTAAAACAATATTGTTTTTTGATAATTCTAATAATATTGAGCGGTATGTTTTTTCGAAAAAATATTGTTGATTAATAACTATTTCCTGAATTTTTTTAAGAATATTAGTAGGGTCGTAACCTAATATTTTTTTTGCTTTAGAACCTAATTGAGTAAGACGTTTTAAAGTAGCAACTCTTACTCTAAAAAATTCATCTAAATTATTAGAATAAATTCCCAAAAATTTAATACGCTCAAAAAGTGGATTAGAAATATCTGATGCCTCCTGCAAAACTCTTTCATTAAAAGACATCCAACTAATTTCTTTTGGTATAATGTTATTCTTCATTAATTTATTTTGGGTTTATAAAAAATTTAAGTTCAGAATTTAGTTTATTTGCAAATTTCCAATTTTCTGCAGATATTTCAAAATAAGCGACAGCACATTTAGGGAACGAGAATATTTTTCCACCACTTAAAATATATGAAACTTCGGTTAACATTGGGTTGTGACAAAAAATCCACAATTCGTTTTCATTTTTATAATTAATTTCTAAAAACTGAAAAAACTGCTTAAAGTTAAAATATTTATATAAAAAAACATGTGAGTGAAGTTGTTTTTCATTTAAGTTGTTTAATTCTAAAAATATTTGAGCAGTTTGAATTGCGCGATTTGCTTGGCTCGAAACAAAAATTGAATTTACAGTTGGTTTTATTTTAAGTTCATCAACAACATTTTTAGCTAGTAAAATACCTTTTGTTGTTAAAACACGTTCAAAATCTTCGGTATATTCATCTTCGGCATTTGAATGACGAACTAAAACAAGAGTTTTCATTAATATATTTTGTATTATGTTTTAAGTTTTAAGTTTTTTCTTTTTAGCAGCTGGGAATAAAACATTATTCAAAATTAATCGATAGCCTGGAGAGTTTGGAAACATATCGAGGTTAGTTGCCGGATCGTAAACAAAATGTTGAAAATCTTCAGGATCGTGCCCGCCATAAAATGTCCAAGTGCCTTTACCAAGTTCACCATGAATATATCGAGCCTCGTTAGCCGATTTATTTTCGCCCATTATTAAAACATTCGACTTTATAAAATCTTTATTAAATGCTGTTGTTTGTCCCATAAAACCTTTAACCATATTGTCATGGTTTTGGCAAAGCATTGATGGAACAGGGTCCCATTTTGCTGAAAATTCAAATAAAGTAAAATAATCGTTGTCTTTAGCTACTTTGCGTGTTGTTGAAACATCAATATTTGAAAATTCGTATTCGTATGGATTTTTACTTATTGTAAAATCTTTAAAAGCTAAAGTTCTTTCATAGTCTAACTTTTTTTGAGCATTTGGGTCGGCAGGGTCGCCATCAAAAGGTGAATCGCAAATATCAATACCTTCGGCAGCAAGAGCAATATCGTACGAATCGGTAGCAGAACACATTGCAAACAAAAAACCACCATTATTAACATATTCTTTTATTGTTTTTGCGACAAATAATTTAAGTTCCGACACTTTTGAGAATCCAAATTTTTTAGCATTTTCTTCATTTCTTAAAACATCATCTTTATACCACTGCGAATTTTGATATGCTCCCCAAAACTTACCATATTGTCCAGTAAAATCCTCGTGATGCAAATGAAGCCAATCATATTTTTTTAAATCGCCTCTAATAATTTCTTCATCGTATATTGTTTCGTAAGGAATTTCGGCATATTTGAGCACAAGCATTACAGCATCGTCCCAAGGCAATTTGTTTGGTGGAGCATACACAGCAACTTTTGGTGCTTTTTCTAGTTTAACTGCATCCATATTTACTTCGGGAGTAGCAATTTCGGCAAGTATATTTGATGCTTGAGCATCGGCAATTAATTCGTAAGTAACATTACGCACAACACATTCATTTTGAATTTCTTTATGATTTTCTACTAAAAAACTTCCTCCTCTATAATTTAATAACCATTGAATTTCAATACCGTTTTGTAACATCCAATAAGCTATCCCATAAGCCTTTAAATGATTTTTTTGATTTTCATCCATTGGAATTAAAATATATGTTGCACTTGATTTTAATGCTACACATAACAAAATAAAAAATATAAATATTTTAGCTTTCAATTTTAAATTAATATAATTAATATCACAAATATAAAAAAAATCCACGACCTTTAAGTGGTGGATTTTTTAATTAACAATAATTAATTTTTCGTTTATTAAAAAGGAACTTTATTATTATCATCTTCAAACGAACGATTGCTTTCTAGCTTTGATGCATCAGTATTATTAAGCGAGTTCATTTTCGATGGCATTACAATTGATTGCGATTGCATGTCCAAATCATTTGTAGTTCCAAAATTATCCCAGTCGGAAAATTTAGCTGTGTTATCAACAAACTTTAATTTAACGTCTGTAACTGCACCATTTCTATGTTTTGCAATAATTATTTGAGCTAATCCTTTTGTTGAAATATTATCTTCGTCGAAATCAATTCCAACTTTTTCGGGACGGTGAATAAACATAACAATATCGGCATCTTGTTCAATAGCACCAGACTCACGTAAATCGGATAATTGAGGTCGTTTAGAGCCTGAACGTGTTTCAACAGAACGATTTAACTGCGATAAAGCAATAATAGGAACATTTAAATCTTTGGCTAAAGCCTTTAGCGAACGAGATATTGTACTAACTTCCTGTTCACGAGTACCTTTATTGTCGCTAGGGGAACTCATTAATTGCAAATAATCTATAATAATTAATTTTACCCCATGTTGAGCTACAAGTCGCCGAGCTTTAGAGCGTAACTCAAAAATTGATATAGCAGGAGTATCGTCGATAAAAAGTGGACAATTTTCGAGGGTTTTTATTTTTTTATCAAGAATTTCCCATTCATGTTGGCTTAATTTACCAGTGCGTAACGAAGTTGAATCTAATTCAGTTTCGGCAACAATTAAACGATTAACAAGCTGCACAGATGACATTTCTAGACTAAAAATACCAACTGCCTGTTTATGTTCAACTGCAATATTTCGAGCCATTGAAAGCACAAAAGCTGTTTTACCCATACTTGGACGAGCTGCAATAATAATTAAATCGGAAAGTTGCCAACCAGAAGTTACTCTATCAATATCAGTATATCCAGATGGCACACCACTTAAACCATCTTCTCTTTCGCCAGCTTCTTTTAATTTTTCAATAGCTTCTTTTATAACATCATCAATTTGACGAGTTTCGCGTTTAATAGTTCCATCACTAAGTCCAAAAATTTGATTTTGACTATAATCTAACAAATCGTCAACATCTTCTTCGTCGTCGAATGCTTTTCGTTCAATTTCTGTGGATATACGGATTAACTCACGTTGAATAAACTTTTGTGCAATAATTCGTGCATGAAATTCGGCGTGTGCTGCTGATGCAACTCGTCCTGTGAGTTTTGTTAAATATAAGGCTCCACCTATTTCTGCTAATTTTTTAACTTTTACAATTTCATCTCTAACTGTTAAAATATCAACAGGTTTCATTTCTTTATAAAGTGATGAAATTGCTTCGAAAACTATTCGGTTTATTTCACTATAAAAATATTCGGGTTTTAATACTTCGAAAACAGAATTAGCTGCATCTTTATCAATCATTATTGCACCAAGCACAGCTTCCTCGAGCTCTAATGCTTGCGGTGGAATTTTGCCCAAACTCGAATCGGTTAATACTTTGTTTTGTGTTTTATATTTTTTTTCGGCCATGATATTAAATTAGTTTTCAAATTTAGGAATTGATTTTCGATTATAATTAAAAATATAATATTTGTTTTTTAACAACAAATTGTTTGAATTTTGTTGAAAAATTCCGAACTTTATCGTTTGTAATTAAATTTTTAATAAATAAATACTAGTTTTTAAAAATCAATGTTTACTCAAATTCTAAAGGGAGCAGTGATTTTCAAAGATTTTTGTTTTTTAATTTTGAGTTAAAGTTTAAAATAAAGTCGTTTTTTTTGTAATAAACAAATATGAGATTAACATTTAAAAATACTATAACTATTACTAACGTACTATTTTTCATATTTGTACTAATAATTTTTGGTTGTAAAAAAGAGAAAAAGAACGATGCTCCAATTCTCACAGTTTCGTTGCCACAGGCAGAAATTACTTTAAATGCAATTGATAGTGTTAGGGTAAAAACTTCAATTACTGACGATAATGGTCCGTTAACTATTTCGATTTATATTACCGATGGTCAAATGCAAGTACTTACGCCAAAATTAATAAAAACCACAAACGTAAACAAAATTAACATTGACGAGTTTTACTTCTTTAACAACAAATACTTACAATCTGGAATTTATTATTTAGTGGTTAATGCAAACGATGGAAAAAATAATGTTAATAACTTTATAAAAATAAACATTAATGAAATTCCTAAAATTTTAAAGTCGATTTATGTAGGGGTTAAATTTGGAACAGGCACAAGAATATATTGTAGCGATAGTGTAATGAATTTTAATCAAGTTGGTTATATTTCATCAAATGTTATTAATGCTTGCGTAAATAGTTATTCGAACCAAATATATTTTTTAACTGAAAATGGAAATTTGTTATGTTACTCGCTTAACAATTTTCAGTTTGACTGGCAAAAAAGTGGGTTGTTTTTACCTAACCATATAAAAAAAGGTGAGATTAAAACTTTCGATTTTCTAACTTATGCTACCAATGGCAATGGCTTTATTTATGGTTATGATAATATGGGTGCTGTTAAAAAATTATATGCTATTAATAATGGAGCTCCCTATAATTTTAATTTTATTGATAATTATATACTGACATGCGTTGAAGATAATGGCACTAACAATAAATCTATTCAAGCAATATTTCAAAATGGTGGAATATTAACAAAATACACAACAAATTTTTTACCTCAAACAATTTTACCTTATTCAAGTAAAACTGTATTAGTTTTTGCACAAAACCAAAGCAATGTTGAATTATACACTTATAATTTTGAAATTAATTATTTGCATAGTTTTGGAAATAATAAAGCAGGAATCTTTCATACTGCAATTGAAACACCCGATAATAAATATTTATTATCTGTTGGTAACGAAATAAATGTAATTGAAAATATTTATGGCAATTCCACAATATATGCAATTGGCAAACGTGCCGACATTTTAAAGTTCGAAGAATTATCTAATTTATTATACGCTACCGACAGCAATAATATAACAATATACAATTACCCTACTTCTTCAATAAATTTTTCTTATAATTTTAATGATAAAATATTGTTTATTGATTATTGGTATAATAAATAACCTGTGGTAATAATTTAATTGTGCAAATTGTTATTGTCATTATTCATTGTTATAATATTATTCATCTTCTTGTAAAATTAAAACCAACACTTAAACCAACCCATGGTTGAAAATGCCATTTGTAAGTGTTTTTAATATTATAATCTTTTTCGAATATTGGTGTGAAATCAATTTTAAAAAAGAACTTGTTACCAAATTTGAATCCTGAATTTATTACTAAGTAATTTATTGAGAATCCTGTAAGTGTACAGCCGATACCTGCTTCAAAACTTATTTTTCTGGATATTTTTAATTGATTATTTAAAATAATAGGAAAAGCTACAACAAAGGATTCCATAATTGGAAAATAAATAATGCCCCCACGGATTGTAAATAAATAATTTTTGTATGAAATTAGCCCTTTTTCAAAATTTAATGAATAAACCACACCTGCACCTCCTAATTCAAAAAAAATGCTGTTTTTATATAATAATTTATTTTTAGTTGAATCTGAAAGTGAATAAATATTTGACGTGTCTCTTAAATACACAAAAGTATATTCTTTTATTGGAAAAATTAATCTTTTATTAATACTGTTATAAGCATATAATCTTTCAGAAACTTCTAATAAAATTAATAGAAGTAAACCCTTTTTAATGATCCAATTATTTTTTTTCATTTTACTGGTAAATAATTTGAGCAACTTTTAAAAGATTATTAGCATCATATACTTTAATAAAATAAAGTCCTTTAGGTTGTTTTGTTAGGTCAATTACAACTGAACCCGACGAAAATTTCGAGCGGTAAATATTCTCTCCGATTATATTTGTAACTTCAACAATAAAAGGAATATCCTGATTATATGAAACAGTTACAATTCCGGAAGTAGGATTAGGTAAAATTGAAATTGATTTATCATTATAATTTATTTTAGGTGTTATTGTATCAGTTATAGTAAAATCAATTTTTAAAGATTTCATTCCTGTACAATATGTTTCGTTATCTTGCTCATATACATAAAATTCAAAATATACAACATTACCAGGTCCATTGTTATCAAAAACCCGTACATTACCAAGCCACCAATCAATATCAGAAGGTAAAAATGGTACGCCAGGTAACTGATTAACTGTCTGACCATTTGGCTTTGTGAAAAACCAAACACAATTTAATCCTTCATATTCACAATAATAATAACTGTAAAGTTTCACTACGTTGCTGATGTCATCAATATAGTGAAACTTTACAATTAAGTATTTATATAAGTCATTAGAACTTTGTGTTGATTAAAGCTTTAAAACATTAACATTCGTCATTTTGTCTTGAATAAAGTTTGGAATTGTTTCAAAATGTTATTATCAAACAGTTATATATGCTAAAATAATCATTAAATAAGCTAAAAATAAAGATTAATCAGAATGAATGAAATATATTTAGAAATTTCTATGTTATTGGTTGTGAGGTTTTTGTTTTTAAGTTAATGTTGTGTAATTTCAGAAAATTTGCGAATTCTCATTAAGTATAATTTTAATTATAATGAAATCAAAATGTATAAAATTAATAAAGATGTGCATAATGTTATATCTATTTTATTTATGAAAGTGAGTATAGTATTACTTTCGTGGATGAAACCTTAAAATCGTATCCTTTAAATATTCTCGGTCTAAATGAGTATAAATTTCTGTAGTAATAATAGATTCGTGTCCAAGCATTTCTTGAACTGCTCGTAAGTCGGCTCCGCCTTCAACTAAATGAGTAGCAAATGAATGACGGAATGTATGTGGGCTAATATTTTTTTTTAATCCAATTGTTTTAGCAAGCCCTTTAATTATAGTGAATATCATTACTCTTGTAAGTTTTTTACCGCGTCTGTTAAGGAAAACGAAATTTTCGAATCCTTTTTGAATTTTTTGATGATTACGTGATTTCTCAAAATAATATTTAATTTCTTTAATAGCTTTTCTACCAATAGGTACAAGTCGTTCTTTATCGCCTTTACCAATAACTTTTAAAAATCCTTCATCAAAATATAAATTTGAAATTTTTAATTCAATTAATTCTGTAACGCGTAGTCCACAACTGTAAAGAGTTTCGATAATGGCTTTGTTTCTGTGTCCTTCGGTTTTGCTTAAGTCTATTGCTGATATAAGTGTGTCAATTTCTTCGACATTTAATATTGTTGGAAGTTTTCGACCTAGGCGTGGCATTTCTAAAAGAGTTGTTGGGTCAATTTCGAGATATTCGTTTAAAATTAAAAATTTATAGAATGCTCTAATTCCCGAAATCATTCGAGCTTGAGAACGTGGGTGAATTCCAATTTCGTTTACCCAATTAATAAATTTTTCGAGTAATTGCAAGTCAACATCTTCGGGATTTATTTCAAGCGAGTTAAATGAAAGGAAATTAACAAAATGCTCAACATCTCTTTCATAAGCTTGAACTGAGTTTTCGGAAAGTGATTTCTCTAACTTTAAATATTCTCTAAATTCTTTTTGAGCAATTGACCAATTCACTTTTTGAATTTTATTGAAATAATTATGCAAATTTCATAAAAATTAACGAAATTTGAACAAACATTTAAAAATATGAAGATAGTAATAATTAATGGTCCTAATTTAAACTTAGTTGGAAAGCGTGAACCTGAGATATATGGGAATAAATCGTTTGAAGAATTTTTTAAAAAAATAATAATTCAGTTCCCAGAAATTGAGTTTGATTATTTTCAATCAAATATTGAGGGTGAAATTATTAATAAAATTCAGGAAAATGGATTCACGAGTTTTGGAATTATTATAAATGCTGGAGGCTATTCTCATACATCAGTTGCTATAGCCGACGCTATATCGGCTGTAACGTGTAAGGTTGTAGAGGTGCATTTGTCAAATATTTTTGCTCGTGAAGATTATAGGCATAATTCAATTGTTGGAAGTAAATGTATTGGTTCAATTTGTGGGTTTGGATTAAATTCTTATGTGTTAGCAATAAAAGCGTTATCAGAAAAATAGTTGTTAATTTATTAACTTTATATAAAACTTTAAACTATGGCAAATCATAAAAAATTAAAAAAAGAAAAATCTTTAAAGCAAATTAAACGCACAAAAGATGGCGATATTACAGTAAAAACAAAGGAAAAATTAAAAGCGAAAGATTACGAAAAAATTCTTGAGAAATTTGAAATTGAGCTTGTTAAATTACAAGAGTGGGTAAAACAAAAAAAGCTAAAAGTAGTAGTGGTTTTTGAAGGCCGTGATGCAGCCGGAAAAGGTGGGGTAATAAAAACCATTTCGTCGTGTATGAACCCACGTATTTGTCGCGTAGTTGCATTAGGCATTCCAACTGAAAAAGAAAAAGGGCAATGGTATTTTCAGCGGTATGTTTCGCAGCTTCCATCAGCTGGTGAAATAGTTCTATTTGATAGAAGTTGGTACAATAGATCAGGAGTTGAGCATGTTATGGGTTATTGTTCAAAGCAAGAATATGACGAGTTTTTGCTATCGTGTCCGGAATTTGAACAAATGTTAATTCGTTCGGGAATAATTTTGGTTAAATACTGGTTTTCTGTTAGTAACAAAGAGCAGGAAAATCGTTTTCAAGAAAGAATTGAAAATCCTTTAAAGCGATGGAAAATTAGTCCTATGGATGTTGAGTCGCGTAGTAAATGGGTCGAATATTCACATGCAAAAGATAAAATGTTTGAATATACAGATATTAAAAAGTCGCCTTGGTATGTTGTTGAAGCCGATGATAAACGCAGAGCAAGATTAAATTGTATAAGTCATTTATTATCTCTTGTTCCATATAAAGATTTAACACCAAAGCCATTTAAGCTTCCTGTAAGAAAGTCTGATGAGCATTACGTAAGGCCTCCAAAACAGGAACAGAATTTTGTTCCGCAAAAGTATTAGTAAAATATTACAATAAATAACATTTAAAAAAAAATACCGATTTTAATCGGTATTTTTTTATTTTATATTTTTTGTATTATGTTATAATAAATAATTAATATATTATAACAATCTACACTTCTACCATTTTCATTTCAAAAGTTTCTTTTCTGTAGCTTTCCATAGGTGCACAAGTACAAATTAAATTTCTGTCGCCATAGGCATCGTCTATTCTGCTAATAGCTGGGAAGAATTTATTGTCGGCAATCCATTTTAGTGGAAATGCAGCTTTTTCGCGAGAATATTTATGATTCCAATCGTTAGAAAGTAAATCTTGAGCTGTGTGTGGTGCGTTAATTAATACATTGTCATTTATATCTGCGGTACCATTTTTAATTTCTAATATTTCATTGTATATTGTTTTCATAGTTTCTATAAAGCGATCGAGCTCTTGTAACGATTCGCTTTCGGTAGGTTCAATCATTAAAGTTCCATGAACAGGAAACGAAAGTGTTGGTGCATGAAAACCGTAATCCATTAATCGTTTAGAAATGTCAGTTTCTGTTATATGAGCCATTTCTTTAAATTTATGACAATCGAAAATCATTTCGTGAGCAACAAAACCATTTTCGCCAGTAAACAATAAGTCGTAATTGCTTTTTAATGATGCCGTTATGTAATTTGCATTTAATATTGCATATTTTGTAGCTTCGGTTAATCCTTTGCCACCCATCATTGTGCAATAAGCATGTGAAATGGTTAAGATATTTGCACTCCCAAATGGAGCTGCTGCAACAGCTTCAACACCTTTTGAACCACCTGTTTTTATTACAGGATGTTGAGGTAGAAAATCAATTAAATGTTTTGCTACGCAAATTGGACCAACACCAGGTCCACCACCACCGTGTGGAATAGCAAAAGTTTTATGAAGATTCAAATGGCAAACGTCAGCTCCAATGTGTGCCGGGCTTGTTAAACCAACTTGAGCATTCATATTTGCACCATCCATATATACTTGTCCACCAAATTGATGTATAATGTTAGTCATTTCAACAATTGCACTTTCAAACACACCATGTGTTGATGGATATGTAACCATTAGTCCAAATAGGTTGTCTTTATTAGCTTCGGCTTTTGTTTTTAAATCGGTTAAACTAATATTTCCTTTAGCGTCACATTCAACAATAATAATGTTTAATCCTGCCATAGCAGCACTTGCTGGATTAGTTCCATGTGCCGACGAAGGGATTAAAATAACATTTCTGTTGCTATTGCCATTACTTTCGTGATATTTACGGATAACCATTAAACCGGCATATTCGCCTGCAGCACCAGAGTTTGGTTGAAAGCTAATTGCTGAAAACCCAGTAATTTCTTTTAAAAATTTTCCAAGTTCGTCAATTAACTGATAATATCCTTCTGCTTGGTTAGCAGGAACAAAAGGGTGTAAGTTAGAAAATTCCGACCAACTTAAAGGTAACATTTCTGTTGCTGCATTAAGTTTCATTGTACATGAGCCCAATGAAATCATACTATGTGTTAGCGAAAAATCTTTGCGTTCTAATTTTTTAATGTAACGCATCATTTCAGTTTCCGATTGATAGCTTTTAAATATTGATTGTTGCAATATGTTATCGTTTCGTAACAAATTGTTATTTAATGATAATTCAGTCGGATATTCTTTTATTTCTGCAATTTGTTTTTTATATACAACGGCAAAAACATTAAGCAAATTATTTATATCGTAAAGTGTTGTTGTTTCATCTATTGAAATACCAACTATATTATTATCGATATAATTTAAGTTGATTTCTTTTTCAATTGCTAATTTTTGAATTTTATCAGAAGTTATTTCCGAAGGAAGTTTAATTAACAATGTGTCGAAAAAGTTTGAATTTTCTTGTATGTAACCTAATTCAGAAAGTTTTTTGCTAACTAAAGTTGCAATGGAATGAATGTGATTTGCTATTCGTTTTAATCCTTCAGGTCCATGATAAACTGCATACATTCCTGCCATTGTTCCTAGTAAAGCTTGAGCTGTGCAAATGTTAGAAGTTGCGCGTTCACGCTTAATATGTTGTTCGCGGGTTTGTAATGCCATACGTAAAGCTGTGCGACCTTTATTATCAATCGAAACGCCAATTATTCTACCTGGCATAGTTCGTTTAAATGAATCGCGAGTTGCAAAATAAGCAGCATGCGGTCCGCCAAAACCCATTGGAATTCCGAAACGCTGTGTTGAACCAAAAACTATATCGGCACCCCAATTTCCTGGAGGGGTTAATAATACAAGACTCATTATATCTGCAGAAACTGCGACCATTGAGTTTGCATTATGTGCTTTTTCTACAAATAATTTATAATTTGGAATATTTCCATTTGCCGATGGATATTGAACAACTGCTCCAAATACTTTATCGTTAAAATTAAAGTTCTCAAAATTATCGGTAATAACTTCGATACCTAATGGATAAGCACGAGTTTTAATTACTGCAAGGGTTTGTGGAAAAATATTTTTATCGACAAAAAGAATATTTGCACCCGATTTTGCTTTTTCGCGGCTTCGTGTGTTAAACATCATTATCATTGCTTCGGCGGCTGCGGTTGCTTCGTCTAATAACGAGCAGTTAGCAATTTCCATTTTTGTAAGTTCTAGAATAACTGTTTGGAAATTTAATAAAGCTTCGAGTCGTCCTTGCGAAATTTCGGCTTGATATGGAGTATAAGAAGTGTACCAACTTGGATTTTCTAAAATGTTGCGAAGTATTACAGAGGGAGTAATTGTTCCGTAATAACCCTTTCCGATATATGATTTAAAAATTTTATTTTTCGACGCAATTTTTTTTAATGAAGTTAAATATTCGTATTCGCTTACTCCATTGGGTATGTTTAATGGTATTTCGAGACGAATATTTTGAGGAACTGTTTTGTTAATAAGTTCATCTAACGATGAAACACCAATTACTTTACACATTTTAGAAATTTCGCTATCGCGAGGTCCATTGTGTCGAGTTACAAAATTTTCTGTTGCCATAATTAAGAAAATATTTATTAGTTTTACATTTTTAAATTAAAATTGTAAAGGTATAAATAAGTAATAAAAATTATTTAACTATTTTTTTGTTTTTACGTTTAAATTAGTGAAGCGTTTATTTATGAGGATATTAAATTTATTAATATTGTTTTTATTTGTATCAATTATTGCAAAATCGCAAGATACAATTTGGTTTTTAAGTGGCGAAAGATTAATTACATCGAACTACACTTTAAAGACTGAAGATGGAATGCTTACTTATATTAAAGGTAAAAAAGAAAAGAATGTTGGGTTAGAGTATGTTTTTTCTATTCACGAAAAAAGTGGCTACGAAAAAGTATTTTACGAGCCAACATCAATTGATAATACTCCTTTTACAGTTGAACAAATGAGAAGTTTTATAAAAGGCGAATTTGAGGCATCGGAAAACTATCGTGCTACTGGTGCAACAATTACTGGTATTACTGCAGGTGTTGGTGGAGTTTATTTGTTGTCGTTTATTAATGCACCTATTTTTTGGTCACCAGTTTTACCTACAGGTGTTAGTGCTATTGTTGGTTCTACAAATATTAATAGCAAAAAGATTGATAAAAAATACCCTCAATATGCCGATGATGAATATTTTAAGTCGGGCTATTCCGAAATTGTAAAACAAAAGCGCATATCACATACTATTGTTGGTGGAATAATTGGATTAGCTGTTGGTGTGGCAAGTGGGCTATTAATTAAATATTAATTTTGTTTTCATAAACGAATAAAAATTAAAAAAAAGTCCTTACGATTATTATTCGTTGTATAATGTTATTTTTTTAAATTATAATTTAGCATTATTATCTTATGAGTTTTACTATTCAATAAAAGATGCCATAGTAAAAAAAATCATGTTTAATTTTATTGAATAAAATACAAAAACGTAAATTTTAAAAATCAATTATATTTGGTTAATAAAATTAAATGTTTCAGCATTATAAAACTAACGTTTTTCATATTAAGGTTAAAGATGCTTTAAAAGGAAAATGATTATATTGAAAATTGTTTAGTGAAATTTTAAAATTTACATTTCGTCATTTTAATCTTGTATCAGAATTATTTCATGAGCAAAGTGAATATTTGGGTTATAGGATAAATATAGATTCTGAAAGAACCCTTCGATAAGCCCATGGCAAAAATTTACTATGATATAAATAAATTTAGCATTACGATTTCATCATTTTTTGAAATCGCCTTTGTTAATTTTGCAAAATAGAATTATTTATTTAATTTTGCTATAACTCAAATGCTAAATGTTTAGATATTTAATATTATTATTTGCATTAATTATTTTAAAAAATAGCTACGGTCAATTTTGGGCTTATAATGCAGGTGGAACAAATGTTGATGAAGCTAATAGTGTTACAACAGATAATAATGGAAATGTTTATACAACAGGATATTTTGGTGTTTCAGCTCAATTTTCAAGCACAATAAGTTTTATTTCCGAAGGTGCGTCAGATATTTTTATTACAAAGCATAATTCAAGTGGTGAATTAATTTGGGCTAAAAGTGCAGGAGGTTGGGGCGAAGATAGAGGATTCTCAATAAAATCGGACGATACAGGAAATGTTTATGTAACAGGATTTTTTTATGGAACTGCAACATTTGGTTCACAAACTATTAACTCTTCGGGTGCTCAAGATGTTTTTTTAGCTAAATACGATACCAATGGTAATTTATTATGGGTAGTAAAAGCTGGAGGTGTATATGCCGATATAGCTAATGGTGTAGCAGTCGATAACAATGGAGAAATTACCATTACTGGTCAGTTTAAAGAATCGGCTACTTTCGATTCAAATACAATTAATTCATTGATAGATCCATCAACAGGAAATTATTGTATAAATACATTTATTGCTCATTATGATAATACCGGAAATTTTTTATGGGTTAAATCTGGTGTTTGTAATAAAGATAGTAGGGGAATAAATTTATCCAACGATAATATTGGTAATCTTTATATTATTGGCCAATTTTCTGATACTATAACTTTTGATAATATTCATAATAATACTTTAAATAATGCTATATTTATTGTTAAATATGATGTCGCGGGAAACGAAATTTGGTTTCGAAAAATTGGCGGTAGCTTAAATAATATAGCTTATGGAATAACAACTGATTTAAACCAAAACATTTTAATTACTGGCGAGGCAAGTGGTACAGTTACTTTTTTTAATAACACAAATTATTTTCTTACAAACCCATATAACTATCAAGCATTTGTCGCAAAATATAATAATAATGGAAATTTAATATGGGCTATATCTGATGGCTCAAGCTCCGAAGTGTCGTCGAAAGCTATTTGTAATGACGTAAATGGCGATATTTATATTACTGGAATATTTAAATGTAAGTTTTCAGAATATGCTGATGTGTTTGGGCAAGGGACATTTAATAGTGTTGGGTACAACGATATATTTGTAACAAAATACAATAATAGTGGACAACGTTTATGGATGAGAAATTTTGGAAGTAATAAGGAAGATTATGTTTCGGGAATTATTCTT
Organism: Bacteroidales bacterium; assembly: GCA_036171595.1. Taxonomy (GTDB): domain Bacteria; phylum Bacteroidota; class Bacteroidia; order Bacteroidales; family GWA2-32-17; genus GWA2-32-17. Next base: position 10,497 of record JAVHRJ010000086.1, on the reverse strand, counting down.
AATAACTCTACTCCACTAGTGGTAGGTAGTTTTAAAAATTGTTTAAATATACCATTAAGTGATAGCATAATTATTAATGGCGAAATAGAATTTGTGAGTGATAGTTCATTTGTTTATTGTTCAGATTTAACTTATAATTCTTATCTTAATTTAAATTCAGAAGGTAATAGCGATATTTTTATTGCTAATGCAATAGATTTATCTCGCCAACCATACGATTATTATGATAGATCTGGTAATGTTTGTGATAGGCCTTTTGTTGGTTCTTGTATTACAGTTAATGATGCTTGTCCTGATAGTTATACGGCTTGTGGAAATGTAAATATAGCAGCAAATGCTCACTCTTCCGAAACGAGTATTAACACATGTTCGCTTGGTCCAATATGTAAATACAATTGGTCGAATAATACTCATTTACCTCTAATTAATGTTACAACAACGGGTACATATTTTGTTACTGTTACAACCGAAGATGGCTGTTTTTCAAGCAACGATTCAATAAATATAATAATAAATCCTATTCCGCCAATACCTTTGTTGTCTGATAATTTAGGATTTGGAACAAATTCCTCTAGTCCATATTCAATAAATTTGTGTTACGATACAACAATTGTACTTTCTGCAACAAATTTTTTTGTAAATAATTTTCATTGGGTATGTGAAAATATTATTCCCCCTATTGATATTCACGACTCTGTTATAACAATTAACCAAGATGGTGAATATTATTTTATTGTAACCGATGCAAATGGGTGCGAAAATAGTAATCATATAAATATTCACATGGGCAATTCGAGTTTACCACCAATAATTCCTTATTTCTATCCTCCTGCTGTTGATACAATTACAATTTGTGATAATAACAAGCTTATATTAAATTTATATGATTCAATTTCTGACCCTTTGCATACTATCCAATGTAACACCGTTTTAAACGGAATTCCATTCATTAATATAACTCCAAATGCTAATAATGGTTATTTGTGTGGTGGTGCAATGTTTTTTTACCCCGATTCGAGTGGATTATATAGTATTGAATATGAACTTATACGAGAAGGTTTATGTGGTGATACAGATACAACTTATGCTTATACTTCAGTTTATGTAAATTTGTTAGTATCACCACCACCTATATCTTTGTCAATTACCGGTGGCCCAAGTTATTGCATTGGCGATACTGTACTTTTAACAGCATGTTGTGCTCCAAATTATTTGTGGTCAACATCAAACGGACATATTATTGGCAATGTACATAATGATAGTGTTTATGTTTCGCAACCTGGTTATTATTGTGTTAATAGTGCCGATACTGCTATAACTGGCTGTGTAGAAACTGCTTCGTCATGTATAGGTATGAGTTATTGGACTAGCCCACAAATTCAAATGTCGCCTTTAAATGGATTAATATGCCCGAATGGAATTGTAACTTTAACATTACCTTCTACCGGAATTAACTATGAATGGTATGGCCCAAATGGAATTATTACTTCAAATTCTTTTTCTATTGATGTAAATACTGCGGGATATTATTTTTGTATTGTTACATTTCCTGGAGATTGCAGAATTTCGTCAAATACAATTGAAGTAAGACAATATACAACCCCATTTTTAGTTGCAACTCCTGATGATATTTTATGTCCTAATGAAATTGTGCAAATTAATTTAATTACTAATCCGGGTAGTTATAGTTATTGGTTGCCACCATTATCTGGTAATTCAATTTATCAATTAGTTGATTCTGCTGGGACTTATATGTGTAATGTATATTCTTGTGGAATTCAAACTTTAGCAAGTGTTACAATTATCGCTAGTTATCCCGTTTCGCAAATAAATTTGGTTGGCAATTCAGTATTGTGCCCGGGCGATACGTCAACAATTAATGCAAATTTAGGAATGAGTATTTATAATTGGCATCCAACAAATGACACAACTAATGTTATAACAGTTGATACAACAGGAATGTATTATTTAATTACAACCGATGCTAATGGTTGTACAGCTACTTCAGATACTATAATTATTTTAAGTGTTATTGTTCCAACTATTGATGTTGAGAATGATACAATTTGTTATGGTCAAGCTTTATCAATTTATGCAAGTGGGGCAAATAATTATTATTGGTTAAATAATACAAATTCTACCAACCCAATATATATTGGTAACCCACTTAATTTAGTTTCATTATTAAACGATACAACATTTTGGGTTTATACCCAAGAAAATAATTGTAAAAGTATACCAATTCCGGTTTCTATAATTGTTTTAGATTCTTTAAGTTCGCTAACCCCACAATTATTTTCAAATAGTCCAGTATGTGAAGGTTTAACGCTAAATATTACAAGTAATGTACCATCAAATTATATTTTTCATTGGGTTGGACCTAATGGATATGCTTCTTCTTTATCAGAAATAAATTTACCATCAAATCCAAATCAATCAGGTGCTTATACCTTATTTGTCGAAAATGGCGGTTGCTTAAGTTATTCTTCGTCAATTAATGTAACAATATACCCAACACCTGCAATTAACATTTCACAAAATGCTTTTATTTGTTTAGGTGACACAACTGAATTAACTGTTAGTGGTGGAAATTCTGTATATTGGTTGCCTTCAGAATCGTTAAGTCAACCTGTAAGTTATACTACTTTAGCATATCCTTCACAAACAACAAATTATACCGCATCAATATTAGATACAAACTCATGCACTAATTTTGCAAATGTTAATGTTTATGTACAACAACCTACAGTGCTTACTTATCAAAGTAATTATGATATTATTATTGGTGAAAGTGTAAGTTTAAATATTGGAACAAATCAAAATGTTATTAGTTGGCAGTGGACACCAGCAAATGGATTATCGTGCGATGACTGTCAAAACCCAATATCAATGCCATTAGAAACCACTGAATATAATGTTATAATAACAGATTCGATGGGATGTTTTGATATACAAGGAACAATATTAATAGAAGTTCGTAAAGAATATACTGTTGATGTTCCATCGGCATTTACGCCAGATGGTGATGGAAATAATGATGTTGTATATGTAAGAGGATGGGGGATAAAGAAATTATTAGAATTTAGAATATTTAATAGGTGGGGCGAAGAAGTTTTTTATTCGAATGATTTAAATTATGGGTGGGATGGTTATTTTAGAAATAAAATACAAAATATTGAGACTTATGTTTTTGTTGTAAGGGTATTGTTTTATAACGATGTAGAGAAATCAATTAATGGATATATTAATTTAATTCGTTAAAAAATAATATCCCATAAATATACAATTGCAACATATCTTGCTAATTTGCCAATAGTCATATAAACAGTAACTTTATAAACATTTATTTTTAATAGTCCAAGTGCTACAGCTATAATATCTCCTATAATAGGAAGCCAAGTTAGAAATGCTGCAAGAGCAGTATATTTTTTAATACGTATTTGCATTTTTTCTAATTTTTCTCTTTTAATTTTTAAATATTTTTCAATCCAATCCCACTTGCCAAACCAACCAATTGCATAACTAGATAAGCCTCCAATAGTATTACCAATTGTAGCAATTAATATTGTTAAAAATGAATTGTAGCCAGTTGCAACCATTGCAACCACAATAGTGTCGGAGCTAAATGGAACAACAGTAGCAGCTAAAAATGAAGCTAAAAATAAACCTAAATAACCTAATTCAAATAAATATGACATTTACGACTTGTGTTTTGAAGTTGAATAATTTAGTTTTGCTACAAAAATATTTCCAATAATTGCTGGGATGCCAATGTTTATAACCCAAAGTAATGTAGATGCAAGAATTATTTCGGAATACATATTACTAAAGAAACCAAAAATGATAACTGCAACCGACCCTCTTACTCCAATTTCGGCAATTGCAAAGGTGGGTATTATTGTAGATGCGTAAAATGTTATTGTTGAGGCAATTAAACACTGGGTAAAACTTATTTCAACATTAAAAACGAGTATTAAAAAATAAAATTGCAATAAAAAAACAATATACCTAATAAAACTTAAAAATAGGAATGTTGATAATTCATTGATATTATACGAGTTTAAAAATTTAATAGAATTAGAATATTTTTTTAAAAAATGCCATTTCTCAAAGAAATACGAAAACCATGTAATTTTAAAATAAATAAGTGTGCTAATTGTTGCAACAATATATACAGGAATATTTATCAGCCAATTGATATTATTTTGGGTAAGTATATTTGAAGGATAAAAAATATACAAAAGTGAAATTCCAATTGAGCCAAAAATAATGGTAGCAACTAATTGCGAGTAACTTGTAATAATAGATGCAATAGCTCCTTTAACCCTGTTTTCTGGTTTAAGATAAAATATTCTGCCAAGAAATTCTCCTGTTCTGTTTGGCATAAAAATAGAAACTGAAATGCCTGAAAATATTGCTGTGTAAGCTTTAAAAAATGATATTTGTGTAATTTTATTGATAGAAAGTTTCCATTTGTACGATTCAACACCCCAGTTAATTAACATTAAAATAAATACAAGTAACAAATAGTAAACATTTGATGTCTTAAATAAATTACTGTTGGTAAATATTTGCTTAATTTCATGTTGGATAAATATTTTATTGATAATAAAAAGCAGTGAACCAATAAATATTAACCATTTAATAATTGCGAAATAATTGTTTTTGATGACATTTCTTAAAACAAAATTAGCGTCATTCCGAACTTGTTTCGGAATCTTTGTTTTAGGTTTATGAGATGCTGAAATAAATTCAGCATGACGATTTTTAAATGTGTTCTTAATAAAATTTAAAATATTCAGATTATTAGACATTTATAGCTTTTTAATAACCATCATTCCATCTCGAATTGGAAAAATAACGTTAAAAACACGAGAATCATTTTGAACAAAATTATTAAAATCAATTATTCCACGTGTTTGCTCATCAGTTTCGTTATAATTTTCGGTTACTTTGCCACTCCATAAAACATTGTCGGCAATAATATAGCCTCCTTCTTTTACTTTATCAAAAACTGTTTTGTAGTAGTCGATGTATTGTTTTTTGTCAGCATCAATAAATACAATATCAAAAACTGTATTTATTGTTGGAACAATGTGTAAAGCATCTCCAAAATATAGTTTTATTTTATTTTTATATGCTGATTTATTAATATATTTTCTGATAAAATCTTCTAATTCGTCGTTAATTTCTATTGTATGAATTTTACCGTTTTCGGGAAGAGTTTCTGCAAAACATAATGCAGAATAACCAGTGTAAGTGCCAATTTCCAAAATGTTTTCTGGCTTTACCATTTCACAAATCATTTTTAGCACCCTTCCTTGTAAATGTCCGGAAAGCATACGTGGATGGTATATTTGAACGTTTGTATCACGATTTAACTCTTTTAACAAATCGTTTTCCGATTCAGAATGTTCAAGAATATATTTTTCTAATTCGTTGCTAATGTTCATTTATAAATAAGTGTTGAAAATTTATCGTCTTTAAAAATTTCGTTTGCAACTTTTAAAATATCTGATGAAGTTATTTTTTCTAATCTATTTGTTACGGTTTCAATACTGTCAACTTTATTAAACAACAAAAAACTTTTTCCTAAGTTTAAAAGCAAGTTTTCGGGATTTTCTAACGAAATTGCAATTTGTCCAATCATTTGTTGTTTAGCTCGTTTAAGTTGCATTTGTCCTAATGGTACATTTTTTATTTTTTCAATTTCCTTTTTAATTAATGCAAGCGATTTGTTTAAATTTTCTTTGTCGCAACCAAAATAAATTGTAAAAATCCCAGTATCATAATATGGTGTGTACGACGATTCAACATAATACACAATACCATGTTTTTCGCGTAATGAAAGGTTAAGACGGCTGTTTAATCCAGAACCACCTAATAAATTTGTTAATAATAAAAACGGAAGTTGCTTATTGTTACGAAAGTCGTAAGCTGTAGTACCAATAATACAATGTGCTTGATGAGTTTTTTTTAAAATTATTTTATCTTTTGGAACATATTTTTTAAAAGGAATTCGTGTCCATTTTCTTTTGTTAGTTGTTATTTTACCAAAATATTTTTCAAAACTTTTAATTAATCTGTTAAACTCAATATTTCCAACAGAACAAAAAACCATTTGGTCAGTGTTATGAGTTCGATTCGAGAATTGCTTTAAGCTATTAGAATTGAATTGTTTAAGAGTTTTTTTTGTGCCTAAAATATTTCTGCCAAGTGCATGTCCATCGAAAACTAATTCTTCAAAATCATCAAAAATAAGTTCGGCTGGACTATCGAAATATGAATTTATTTCATCAATAACTACACTTTGTTCGCGGATTAATTCTTTTTCGGGATAAGTTGAGTTAAAAATCATATCGCTCATTAACTCAATAGTTCTATCGTAGTGTTTGTTTAAAAATGAAGCAGAAATACAAGTTTCTTCTTTTGTTGTATAAGCATCAATTTCGCCTCCAACATCTTCCATTCTGCTAATTATATGATAAGCTTTACGTTTAGATGTTCCTTTAAAAACTAAATGCTCAAGAAAATGAGCTAAGCCATGTTCGTTTTTAAGTTCGTCGCGGGTACCTGTATTTATAATTATAGCACAGTAAGCAACTTGCCTGTCAGTTTGTTGATGTATTAAACGTATTCCGTTTTTTAATATATGAGTTTGGTAATTCATTAAAACTAAAATCTCTTTTGCAAATGTAATATTAAGTTGAAATAGTTTATAAGAAATTGCTTAAAGAAAAAATTAAAATTGAAAGTGATAGTTAATTGGTATGATTATTTCTTCTCTAAAGCCATTTGTTTTAACTCTTTTGCCTCTTTGTTCTTTGAGTCTTTTTTTAATACATTATCACACATTGAAATTGCATCATCATTTTTATTATAAACAAGATATATTAGTGCCAAATTAATAAAAGGGTCATCATAATTTGGATTCAATTTTATTGCGTTATTAAAGTTATTATAAGCTTCATTATAACTGTGTGATTTTGCAAGAATAACGCCCCTATTGTTATATGCAGTTGACAATTGAATGTTGTTAATAATGTTATTTTTACTTAATTCAATATATAAGTCATAATCCGTTAAAGCTTCATTTAATTTTCCGGTTTCTTCATTTACCCTCGCTCTTCCAAAATATGGGTCGTTATAATCTGGTTTTACGCTAATTGCTTTGCTAAAATCGATTTTAGCTAAATTATATTTTCCAGAATACAAATACATAAATCCTCTGTTATTTAAAATAACAAAGCGATTGGGATGTTTTGAAAGCATATTATTAAATAATGACATGGAATTTTGCCAAATAATATTTCTTTGAAATGTAAGAGTAACCAAAAGTGGAATAATAACGATGCTTGTTATAATAAAAACTTTCTTAAATAATTTCGAATAATTAAAATAATAATTTAAAATATAGGCAATTAAAATAAAAATGCCTATTGATGGGATATAGGCATAATGGTCTTCCATTATATTTTCTGTTAATGGCGAAAATAATCGTAACAATAATATTATGTTTATTGTATAAAATGTTATTGCAAAAACAATAATTTTTTTATTTTTCTTAATGAAATATATAAAAGCAATTAAAATAATTATACTTATAACAGTATACAAATAATAATAAAATGGTAGAAAATATGATGATTTTTCTGGGTATGGATATCCTGAGGTAAGATTAAATGGAAACAATAAATTAATAAAATATTGAATATAACTATATCCCGCTATAAAAATGTAATCTATAGATGAAAATCCTTCCATTCGGTATGAGTAGCCTGTTTCTTTTTGAGCATAAATATTAATAATTCCAAAAATAATTGAAATCAATAAGAATGGGATTGTTTCTATAATTACTTTTTTTGTGTAAATTTTCTTATCCTTTAAATAATTTACTAATATTAAGCACAACACTAAAGGAATTGAACGACCATTTGAAAATAAAGATAAAATAAAAAGTACAAGTGATAAAAAGTATTTTTTATAATCGTTATTTTCAATATGTTTAACGTACATTAGTAACGAAAGTAAATAGAAAAATGCCATAAGTAAACCTCGCCTCTCGGCTGCGTATGCTACAGTTTGGACGTTTACAGGACTTATTGCAAATAAAATAACAACGATTAAAGAAATGCGATTGTTCTTAAATAACATAATGCAAACAAAATACAAAACAATACAATTTAAAAGATGTAATAATAAATTGTCAACATGATATATAAGTGGAGATAGTCCTACGATTTTATATTCTATTGCAAGAGTAATCAAACTTAATGGATGATAACCTTCGATTGAGTGAGAAAAAATATAAGATATATTATTGAATGAAATGGTTTTAATATAGCTGTTATTAATAATAAAAGGAAAGTCATCAAGTTTTAATAATTCGGCATTAAAAACTGGAATGTATGCAATTATTGTTATTATCAAAATTAAAATTAGAAAAAAATATTTTTTCATTTTTAAGATTACAATTTTCTTTTAACTCCAATAACATTAGGTAATTCCCAAAAATAATTATTGTCGTCATTAGCATATCCGGGCGAAACCCAACTACCAACTTTTTCTATTATTGTGTCGCCAGCATTAACATATAACGACGATTCTGGACCACCATCTAAATACATTGCACTATAAATTTTAATTGGCAAGTGTAATAAAAAATTACTCATTGTGTTTGCTGTATATGGTGAGCGACAAAAAACAAATAGCACATTATTATTTTTATCGGTTCCCAAAACACACATGCTACTCGAAATTGGTTTTCGAGGTTTCCATAAAACCTGTTTTTGATTACAATCAATCATTCTAATGCATTGAAATACTGAATTGTAATTAGATAGCATATATTCCCAATTTTCAATTTCCATATCAACAATATTCATAGCTGGTAAATCGTTCGATTTTGGATTAAACATTGCAAATGCTCTAAAATTTCCGCGTAGCTTGCCGTTGTTAATGTGCGAGTAATTTTTTAAATATCCAGTTCCTGTAAAATGGTTTGATAAATTAAACATTCCTGCATTAATAACTGCAACTAAATTAAAATCGTTGCTCCATTGTTCAACTGTTCGTCGTAAACTGTCGTGCTCTGTTGCAGTTAACAATTCGAATGAAAAATATTTTGGGTTAACTTTTAAAATAGAAATTTTTGAGTCGCTAACTTTCGATTTTAAAGGTGCATCAAATTCGGCATAATATAAACCGCGTTCAATTTCGTTCCAGTTAATGTTTTTTATATATTTAGGTTTGACACTAATTTTTTTAGTTTTATGTTGTGTAGAGCTACTAGCAACTACTCCAAGCGTTAACAATAATAAAAATAAGGTTTTATAAATATATTTGAATCTTTTCATAATTTGCAAAGATATATTATTCGAAGTTTTATAAAATATTAATTCATAAAATTAATTTCATTATTTTTAACCCAAAAAATATTTATTATGATACCAATATTATCTTTTACAAATACTATTATTACTAATACATCAATTGTTTATTTGATGTCAGATTATAAATTTTCTGTTTCATCTAACTTAACAAAAACAGAAGTAAAATTTTTAAATGATAATTTGAAAGATAACAAGAATGAAATTGAAATTAATTCTTATTCGCAATGGAATTATTTTAAAGTTATTGATGCAAAAAAAATAAAATGGCAAGTAAAAGAAGAGATAAGAAAATATGCTAACAAATTGCAGAATAATTTACTTGAAAATAATATTTTATCTATTCAAATTGTTAATTTAACCGGTATAGAAGATTTCCAATTGGCTTTTGTTGAAGGATTGTTGTTAAGCGTTTATAAATTTGATAAATATATTACCGACAAAAAAAACAAAAAAGAATTACTTCAAAAAATTATTGTAAAAATCGAAAAGCCTAATAAAAAAAGCTGGGAACAGCTAAAAAATAAGGTTTTAGCTGTTTTTGAGAGTCGAAATTTAATTAACGAACCAGTAAATTGGTTAAATTCCGAAAAACTTGCATCTGAATGCGAACGACTAGGAAAAGAATCAGGTTTTGATGTTAAAGTTTTTGATAAAAAGAAAATTACACAACTTGGAATGGGTGGTTTGTTAGCTGTTAATATGGGAAGTGTAGATCCACCTGTGTTTATTGTTATGGAATGGAAACCTAAAAGAGTAATAAATGATAATCCGCTTGTATTAGTTGGAAAAGGTATTGTTTACGATACTGGTGGTTTAAGTTTAAAGCCAACATCAGATAGTATGGATTATATGAAATGCGATATGAGCGGAGCTGCTGCTGTTGTAGGCGCTATGTATGCTGCAGCAAAATCGAATTTGCCAATTCATATTGTTGGATTAATCCCTGCCACCGATAATCGTCCTTCGGGTAATGCTTATGCACCTGGCGATGTAATTACAATGATGAACAAAACAACTGTAGAAATGCTAAATGCCGATGCAGAAGGACGTATGATACTTGCCGATGCACTTTGTTATGCCGAAAGATATAATCCAATGTTAGTAA
>JAVHRJ010000085.1:0-1251 GCA_036171595.1 Bacteroidales bacterium | reverse complement strand
TTGAAATATTCAATGATTTTGGTCTTACCTTGTTCAATCATTTGTTTGATTTCCGGAGAACCCGTTGGGATATTTCTTATTGCACTTATGTAAGCTTTTTCTTCATTCTGTCCTGCACCTTTTAGTGAAATTGATGCAGAAGAAAATTTAATTTTATTTACATAATCAGCAACATAAAAAGTGATTTGTAAATTATAGGCAATCATTGAAGGAGGTCCATCAATAATGTCTTTCGTCATAATCGCGACGTTGGCAGTAAGAATAAATTGTGGGTTTCTAGCACTTCCACCCATACCGTTTTTGGTAGTAATTTCGTTCAATTTATTTTTCAACAGTGCTTCAGCTTGTTTTGGCATTCCTGCAATTTGCTGAGGAACAACCGAAGTTAGAGATATTCGTCCCATATCATCTGCTTTGCCAAGATTGTTTTGCGAAAAACAAAATCCGGAAGAAATAATGAATCCAAATACAATAAATAATTTTCTCATAAAATTTAATTTAAGTTTTATAAATGTGATAATTCTTATACAAAAATATATAAAAAGATAATCTCAAAGAATTAAATATTTGAAAGAATATTGCGCATTAATCAATTATTGTTCCAAAATTATTTTAATTCAATTTTTGTTTTTATAAAAAAACTGTGCTTTAGAAACACAGCTTTTTAAAAATGAGTTAAAAATTATCGTTTGCCACCAATATTTACCTGGGCTTTCCCAAGACCTCTGCCTTCAGAGGCACATGGTATTCTCTCGGGTTTTAATTTTTTGACATAATTTTTTAAATCTTTAGCAAAAGCATCCGCATCATAGTTGCCTCCGTCCTTATCTTTAAGAGGAATACGGACTTGTTCAAATATCATAAAGGTTGGGGATGAATTTTTTAGATTAAATTTTCCGTTTACTGTATTTTTAGAAACCCAAGTTTTAATTAAATCTGTTATTTCATCATCACCAATTTCCTCATTTAATTTGAAACCATCAAATGTTTTCACATCTAAAGAAATTTCTCTTCCATTTTTTTGAATGTCATCAAAATGTTTAAGAAGTTGAGAACTGAAATTATCAACATGAGATAAAACTGCTTCGTTTAAAAGTTTAGCAATCACGTCTGTTGGCATTTCACTTCCTGTTCCGGTTGCAGCAGCAACTTGTTTGCTTGTACCGGCATCCAAACCTTTTAATGCGAATGTTACAGAATTTTTAAGTCCAACTTTATTTACTGTCCAAGTAACTTCAAGCACGATATCAG
>JAVHRJ010000084.1:0-1255 GCA_036171595.1 Bacteroidales bacterium | reverse complement strand
GCTTGTTAGACCTCTCCCCCAGCCCCTCTCCTTGAAAAAGGAGAGGGGAGACTGTTTGTGTAACAATTATGTTTTATTAAATTATTCATACCATAGCCCCCTCCCCTTTTTCAAGGGGAGGGGATTAAGGGGAGAGGTTTTATTTCCCTGAATTATTCCATAAACGAATATTGTGTTCAAAATACGCTGCAATCTTTTTTAGAGTTACATTGTATTTTGGCTTCAAATGTTTTATGGAATCGTCCTCAATATCTGAAATGAAAATTAAAGCATTTTGAAATAGTTTAGCGGTAACACCGGGTAATAATTTTTGTGAAAATCCGAATATTTCCGGTAACGTAAATGATTCCTTATTAATCACATACAAATCGTAATAATCGCGAAACTTTGCACGCATAAAAAGTGTGTTCACTTTCATTGCCGATAACAAAATTAGTGGAGCAATGTATATATTATCAATCAACTTCTCTTTCTTGTTAAGCTCTGTCCAGTTATTTGCAAAAAAAGTTACTTTAACTTTGTTAAGAAATAAATCTAATTGAATTTTGGAACTATTAATTATTTTAAATTCATCGAGATTTAAAAGGTTGATTTCATCGATAATATTTTTGGTATTCAATTCTTTGTCTGAAGAAAAAAAATCTAAATCCTCACTTAAACGGTGGTCCAAATAAACTGAAAGTGCAGAGCCCCCAACAAATGTGAATGATTTCATCATTTGCAATTTGGACAATAGAAGTAATACTTCTTTTGTTTTAGGCAATAAGCTTTTTAAGTTGTTCATACCTTCCATTAGCCAAACTCTTCTTTTTCAAATAGGCGTCAATATTTTTAATATTGAAAAATATTTTCCCCAGGTAATAATTTAATTTTCGATATCTATTATCAGGCACAATTTTTTTTGCCCATACTTGTTTTATTTCTGACGGTTTAAATACTAAAAATAATAATTTAATATCTTCCACATCAGCATAAATAAGAGTTTGTTCAATGATAATACTGTCATTTAATACAGAGGAAGTATCATAGGACCAAAAAATATTTTGTTTCTTAAGTTTTGAAAAAAAATCTTTCTTTGTCATTTATTAGAACCTGTTAGCATTTTATTATCAAAGCTGCGCGTTAGGGATTCCTTCGGCAAGCTCAGGATAAATTCCGCGTAAATCCTTTTCTTTTTCAGAAAAGATTGAAGCCCTTCGACTTCGCTCAGGATAAACTCCAAGCCCGCCCCTTTCTTTTTTAAGAAAGGGGAACG
>JAVHRJ010000083.1:0-1256 GCA_036171595.1 Bacteroidales bacterium | reverse complement strand
AAAAACACACCACCACCATCAGTCCCTGCAAAAATGTTTGTTCCGCTTATGGCTAATGACCATATAGAAGTACTTGTTAACCCGTTATTTACGACAGTCCATGATGAGCCATTGTTGGTTAATAAAAACATACCGCCACCAGTCCCACTGCTGTTATCAGTCCCTACAAAAATATTTGTTCCGCTTATGGCTAATGCACTAACACTTATCAAACTGTTATATATGACAGTCCATGATGAGCCATTGTTGGTTGATAAAAATACACCGCCATTAGTCCCTGCAAAAATGTTTGTTCCGCTTATAGCTAATGCTCTAACATAAGTATATGTTAAACCATTATTTACGGCAGTCCATGAAGATCCATTGTTGGACGATAAAAACACACCACCAACATCAGTCCCTGCAAAAATGTTTGTTCCATCAGAAGCAATGCATCTGATTTTACCATCATAAAGACCGTTGGTTTGTGTCCATTGGGCATTAGTTGTAGTTGCTGTAGCAATTAAAACTGTCAAAATAATTGTAAAAATTTTCATAATGTTTTGATTTAAATTTTTTTACTCGTAAGGCTTTTCAGCCCTACGCCGTTTTTATAGTGGTTTCTGATTTCCACTTATTTATTTTGTTTTTATAATTAATTATCCATTTTTATATCATTGCAAAAGTAGTATTTCCTGAACTTTTTTTCTGTCTTTTGTAAATTTACTACTGTATTACCATTTTTTTTGTTTCAAGAATTTTATCAGTTTGTATTTTTACAATATAGACACCTTTTGTTAGTTTACTTAAATCAATCTCTATTATGTTCTGGTTTCGGAATTTATTGTACAATACCTGTTGTCCTGTTGTATTAAAAATACTTATATTAGTTTCTTCCGAAAAAGTCCTGTTATTAGCAATTGTGATTTTATCACTTGCAGGGTTGGGGTATAGGTTAATAGATGATTCTGGGAGTTGTTCTTTTTCTTCAAAAGTAACTCCTCCGTTTGTGGTTTTTATAATTGTTCCCCAATTACCAACAGCATAACCCGTATTGGCATCGGTAAAATAAACTGAATTTAAACTATTAGTTGTTCCGCTTGATTGTGCTGTCCAATTAGTACCACCATCAGTTGATTTAATAACTTTAAAACCACTAACAAAAATTATTTCCTGTGAACCACTAATCATAATTTCAATATCATACCAACCAAATTGTAAATCTGGGTTCCACCAAATAAAATTATCACTTTTTTTATTAAACCATGAATTTCCAC
>JAVHRJ010000082.1:0-6329 GCA_036171595.1 Bacteroidales bacterium | reverse complement strand
CTAAAAATGAGGATAGAATAAATACTAAAATTAAAAGTACAAAACCACCCCTCCAATCGTCAGGTAAAAACTTTGGAATAATATCTGGAACACCGGATTCTTCGAATATTTTAGCTAATAACGCAAAGCCTAATAATAATCCTAATAAATTTAATATTGTTGACCACTCACCTTGCCTTAAATCTTTATGAATTAGTTGTTGGATAAAAGAATTTTCGCCAAACAAATGCTTAACAATAGCAAATTCGGGATCGAAAATAAATTTAAAAATTAAAATTGTTGTTAACCCAATAATTGCTACCCAAAAAGTTTGTTTGTGAAACAAAGCAACACTTACTAAAGTTAAAGCAAATAAAATAAACTCAAATCGAATTCCACCAATTGCTGGAATTGAACTACCTTGAGCAAATAACCCAAAAGGTAAAAACAAAAATAAAATTGGGAGTAATAACAATAAAATTTTCTTTTTCATAAAAAATTAATTCGTAAATATTTATAATTCAAATCATTTGTAGAAATAAAATATCAATTCTATAATTTTTAAAAGTAAATAAGTTTTTTAATAATCATCATGACTAATAAAATATTTTTTTTAATAAAAAAAGCTCCTTTTGGAGCTTTAATAATTTTACTTTATTGCATAAAAACAACGCTGTGGAGATACTATTTTCCCTTCTGTTACTAATTTTTTTATTGCTTTATCAACTTCTTTTTTATCTATTCCAGTTGCATCAGCAATTTCGCCACCTTTCATAGGTTTTCCACTTTTTTTAAGTGCAGATAAAACTTTTTCATTTGTATCCATATTAATGTTCTTATAATAAATTATACTTTTGTAAAATTATAAAATTATTTTTTTATATCTTCGCTAAAACAAAAAATTAATTATGGAAGAACTACAAAATAAATACGACAAAAATCTTAAAACAAAAGGTGCAGGTTGTTTAGGCATAACGATGATTATTAGTATAATTGCAATTTTTCTGATAATTGTCTCAATTTCTGCTTATTCATATTATAATGGATTAGTTGAACGTGAAGGTATGGTTAATAAACAATGGGCACAAGTTGAAACACAATATCAACTTCGCGCTGATTTAATTAATAACCTTGTTGCTACAGTTAAAGGATATGCAACTCACGAACAAACGACATTAATTGGTGTTATTGAAGCTCGTTCAAAAGCTTCATCAATAACAATTAGTCCAGAAAATTTAAACGACGAATCTTTACAAAAATTCGAACAAGCTCAAGGCGAATTAAAATCGAGCTTAGAAAAATTAATGGTTGTGGTTGAGCAATATCCAAATTTAAAAGCCGACCAAAACTTTATAATGCTTCAATCAAAGCTAAGTCAAATTGAAGATAAAATTGCTGCAGAACGTAGTCTTTATAACGATGTTACCATGGAATATAATGTTGCTATTCGAAAATTTCCACGTAACATTTTTGCCTCATTGTTTGATTTTGAAGCCAAAGCTTATTTTAAAGCTGCCGAAGGAGCTGAAAAAGTTCCTGTTGTGAAGTTTTAAAAAATTAGTTGAAACTACAAAGCTTTTTATTTTCTAATAATAACTAAAGTCGCTCCATATCCATATTCTTTAAAAGAAGCATCTTGATATTCGAGATGTTTATACAAGTCTTCTAGTTCTTTTCTAATTGCCATTTTTAGTGTACCATTGCCGACTCCATGAATAAACACAATTTTATTTACTTTATTTTTTATTGCATTTTCGAGTTCGCTTCTAAATTTACTTAACTGAATATTTAGCATTTCTGAATTTGATAAACCAGTTGTATTATCAATTAGTTGATTTATATGTAAATCTATTTCTACTAATACCGGATCAGGCCTTTTTTTAAATTTTACCGATAAATCGGGTTCAGTAATTTCTTTAACCGAAATAATTTCTGAAATATTTTTTAATGATTTTTGCACTTTTTCATTTTCACCAAAATTATCTCCCAAACTAGTAATCCATGCAGGATTATTAAAATATTCATTTTCTTTAAAAGTGCTGTCAGTTAATAATTTAAACGACTTTATTTTAAGCTCTTCATTAATTACATTTTCAATTTTATAAATTCCTTTTTTTGATTTTATTATTTGAATAGTTATACTTTTTAACGTTGGATATGACTCTTTTGCTATTTTCGATATAAATATCTTTTCGAAGGAATCGGCTTCACCAGAGTCGAGCAGAGCATGCTCATTTCCTTCAGTAATACCGATAGAGTAAAGTAAAGTAAAATCAGAATCATTTATTAAATACGCACTTACACCATCTTCGCCATCTTTCTTATTATTTTCGGTAACAAAGGCAATAAAAATTTTATCATTTTTATTTGAAGTATTAATTCTTATGTCGTTAATTGGTTTATTTAAACTATTATTTTTAATTTTTGCAATATCATTAATAGGAAAATCATTATCAAAAGCAATTTCTTCTCTTTCGGCGTAATTGTAATTAATTAAATAATCGCTTTGTTTTAACTTTTTTTCTATATGATTGGGTTCATTTTTAGTAGATTTTTCTTCCGAATACTTTTTAACAACAACCAATTGAGAAATGCTTACAGGAACTTCAAAACCCTCTTCAATAAGCACATAAGCAGTTTTATCTTTTAACTTAATTACTTTTCCACCACCTACATCATTTAAAAATCGAACTGTATCGCCAACACAAATTGCCATAGTATTAATTTTAAACCATAAAGTTAATTATTTTTGCAAGTATGATAAATATTGATCCACGAAATATTCAAGCTTCAGATTTTGACTACAATCTTACAGATGAAAAGATTGCAAAATTTCCTTTAAAAAAAAGAAATTTATCAAAACTTTTAGTTTTTAAAAACGATGAAATAAGTGAAGATATTTTTTCAAATATTGCAACTTATATTCCAGAAAATTATTTGCTTATATTAAACGACACAAAAGTAATTAATGCAAGATTAGAATTTTACAAAGAATCTGGTGCAAGAATTGAAATTTTTTGTTTAGAGCCATTTAGCCCGTCAGAATATTCAATTTCATTTTCACAAACAAAAAATTGCCAATGGAAATGTTTAGTTGGAAATATTAAAAAATGGAAAAGTAATATTCTTTCTAAAAAAATTATTATTAAAAATGTTGAGATTATTTTAATTGCAAAATTAATTTCTTCTGAAAAAGAATTCCAAATTATTGAATTTGAGTGGAATTACCCAATAAGTTTCTCAGAAATTATTGAAAAATACGGCGAAATTCCAATTCCACCGTACTTAAATCGTAAACCCGAAAATGATGATAATATTCGCTACCAAACTGTTTATTCAAAAATAGATGGTTCGGTTGCCGCTCCTACCGCTGGCCTTCACTTTACTGAAAAAGAGTTTACTGAATTTTCAAAAAAAAGCATAAAATACGATTATTTGACACTACATGTTGGAGCTGGAACATTTAAACCTTTAAAAAGCAAAAAATTAGGTGAACATAAAATGCATACCGAACATTTTCAAATTTCGTTACAATTAATTCAAAATTTAATAACATTCTATCCAAAAATTATAGCCGTTGGAACAACTTCAGTTCGAACAATTGAAAGTTTATTTTATGTAGGAATAATGTTAAGAAATAAGGGAAATAATGACTATCTAACAGTAAATCAATGGGACGCATACGAGCAAATTTACAACCAAGAACCATTATTCGCACTAAAACAAATAGAAAATTTTATGTTAATTAATAATTTAAACTACCTTAATGCATCAACATCTATAATGATTGCACCAAGTTTTAAATTTAAAATTGTTTCAGGAATTATAACAAATTTCCATCAACCAAAAAGCACACTTTTAGCATTAGTTTCGGCTTTTGTTGGCAATAAATGGAAAGATATTTATAACTACGCAACAAATAAAAATTTTCGATTTTTAAGCTATGGCGATTCCTCTTTATTACTTAGATGATGAGCTACTTGCTTTTCTTACTACAGTAGTTTTAGCTTGACTTTTAGATTTATTTGTAGCTTTAACAGTTTTTACTTCTTTAGGTTTTACTGTTTTTGGAGTTTTAGCTTTGGCAGCAACCTTTTCTTTATCAGTTTTTTCAGTTTCTGTTAAAGTATTTTTATCTTCAACTTCAGGATCTTCGTTTAACAAGTCTTTTTCTAAAAGAGAGTTATACCATGAAAACACCTTTTTAATATCAGAAACATAAACTCTGTCTTTATCATAGTTTGGAACAACTTCAGTAAATGCTTTAATTAAATCATTATTGTTTGATTTTACATCTATAGCTGGTTTTTTATCAAATTTTTCCAACATAGTTTTAAAAATTTCAGCTAAAGGCAATTCTTTATCTTCAGTAAAAATTGCTATATCTTCTAAAGCAGATATTTTGTAGGAGTTAAAGGCTGGCATTCTTTTCCCATCAATTAACGACTCAACAATAACGCTATTTTTAGCTTGTGACACTAATTTAAATAAGCCATGGTAACCGGCTATTGACATAATTCCTTTTAATTTCATAATAGTCTTAAATCTTTTTGCAAATATATAAAGTTGATTATTAATTTTATTATAAATAACATGAATTTATTAACATTTATGCCATTCCTCTTTCTTTTTTAATTTTTTCGTATGCTTCACTAATTTTTTGAAACTTTTCTTTGGCTGATTTTTGCATTTCTTCGCCCAAATAACTTACTCTATCGGGATGATGAGCTTGAGCTTGTTTGCGATATGCTTTTTTTACTTCATCGTTTGTAGCATTTGAATCAATTTCTAAAACTTTATATGCCGATTCTAAATTATTTGTGAACATAGCAACAACAGAGTTAACATCTTGATTAGACAACCCCATGCCTAAGCCTATTTCCCAAATTAATTTAATTTCGCTATCGTGAACATGTCCATCAGCTTTTGCAATTCCGTATAAAAAATGTAACAATTGTAACCGCGACGAATAATCTAAATATTGGCGTATTTGTTGAGTAACATCGTGCACTGGAATATCTTGATTTAACAAATCTTTTAAAGTTATTAATGCATCTTTTGCAGCCTCTTTTCCTAAGTTAGTAATTAAAAATTGTTTCACATGATCGAGTTCAACTTTCAAAACCTTTCCATCGGCTTTCATCATTGCTGCAATAAGTACAATAAGGCTTACTGTAAAATCACCACGTGTAGTTTTATAGTTTTTTTTAACAGAAACAACAGCATCAACATCTAAAATTGAACCAACAGCAAAACCAAGTAATGCGCCTATTGGGCCAAAAAAAGCCCAACCTAAACCACCACCTATCCATTTCCCTAACTTCATATTAACAATTATTTATTTTTTTTATAACTGATAAAATTTGTTTTGATATAAATTTTTTCTCGTTGTTATAAATAACAAAATCAGAATATTTAACCTTTTGTTCGTCGGTATATTGCGATAACATTCGTTGCTCAATATCGAATTTACTTAATCCACGCTCAATTAATCGTTTAATTTTAAGCTCTATAGGCGAAACTACTAAAATATTAAATTTATTTATTGATGCTAAATTATTTTCTAATAAAATTGCAGATTCAATAACAACAAATTTGGTATTTATTTGGTTTTCTTTCCAATTTCTAAAATGCTGAATCACAAATTTATGAACAATATTATTTACTTTCTCTTTTAATTTATTATCATAAAATATTTGTAAAGCAATAAATTCCTTATTTAGCTTATTATTTTTATATGATTCTTTTCCTAATATATTAATTATTCCATTTTTAACTTCAACATTAGTTTCCATTATTTTTTTGGCTTCCATATCGGAATTATATGTAGGAATATTTAACAATTCAAACATTTGAGCTACAATTGATTTGCCACTTCCAATTCCTCCTGTTAATCCAACTGAAATCATTATTTATTCCTTTTTAATTATACATTCTATTGTAGATGGATATGAAGATAAATTAAATAAGAAAGATGGATATTCCTTAATTGTTACACTAAGTTTATTTGACATTTTTTTTATTATCTCATTATAATCAGCTGTAACAACGAATTGAGCAGAATTAACGTGCTTATAATTACTTAAACCAACGCAATATTTTAATGTTACTTTTTCTGGTAATAATTGAATATCAATACTATCTGGTTTATTTTTCAAAAAAACTGGTACTTCTATAGTTGATTCGGTATATTTTTCAACATTTACTGTAACTACAACTTTATTTGTTGAATAACTAACATTTTTAATTGGTTTCAAATTTATTTCTTGCGAAAAAGAATTGGAAATATTAAACAAATTAGTTGCCGAAGTAGTAATAAAAGAAAGAGTATCTAATATATTTGTTGGACC
>JAVHRJ010000081.1:1444-6334 GCA_036171595.1 Bacteroidales bacterium | reverse complement strand
ACAACCATTTAATGTGATTTAAAGTAACAAATCCATTAATATTCTGTGCAGGTTTGGAATCTTGTTTTTGAAAACGATAACTTGTTCCGGTGCCTATTGAAAGAATTCTTCCGGGATAATAATTTGCCCGAAAAGACCATCCCTGACGAGCATCTGTGGCAATAAGCGTACTCATGTTTAACGTATTTTTATACGTTTCGTAATAATAAATATTTTTCCGTGTATCATACGATGCAGAAACATTTAACGACGGCATAATCCGATATCGCAATGATAAATATGAACTTGTTAAATCAAATGTATTTTGTGGCTTTTCATTGATGTTTTTATACAAATCAAATTCGAGTGTATAATATATCCTCAGGTTATTAATAAGTGAATTGCTATGCTGAAATAAAACAAATCTTCGATCTGTTTTTAGGTTATTCATCTGTTCTGCAAAAGCAAAAGTATTCTGCATGATTATTGCTGTTTTTCGATAATTATGGCCAAAATACACACCATATTGAAGAAGCTTAAAATTATATCCATTGTCAGTATAATTAGGTCGTGACCCCAGTATTGCACCAACAAAAAAATTGTTTAATTTCCTTTCTGCCTGCAAGCCATCAATGGAACCAATACCCGATATTTGTGAATTAATTTTTCTGCCTAAACTAAATTGTGTGTTTTTATCAAGTTCATATTTTACTGATAGATTATAAATCTTCAAAGCATAAAATATATTTTTCTGAATTGCATTGATTTCATTCGGCATGTAACTAAACAAAAAATATGTTTCAGCCGAAAACTTTGAATTTTTTATATGTAATGCATTTAGCGAAAAACTATACTGAAATCGTTGTGAACTATTGATAGGCAAATTAGAAAAACTTGTTGCTGATGAAACTGAAACTCGTCCACTTATTTGTTGCTTAAACTCGGTTGAATTTAATGTTGCAACTTTTGTTTTTATAGTATCATCTTCTACTATTAAATTTTCATTTGTATTAGTTTTTTTTTGAGTTAAACCCGGAATATTAGGCTTTGCTATTATCACAATATCCTGATTCAATTTTTCATTAGAAATAGTCGTGCACATAGTTGATGTTGACGAAATATTAGTTACAACCAATACAGGATTCAGCCTGTTTCCATTACTTACAAATAAAGTATCTCCAACAGAAATACCTTTTGTAGAATTAAATCGCACATATACATTTTGCGAACTTTTATATGTTATCTTGCCTGAAACAGTTTCTCCAATTGTTTGTCCTTGCAGATTTGCGACAGAGAAAATAACAAATATTATAACGCTAAATAATTTCATAAAATCCTTACTTATCTCCACCTTTATCTCCTCTTGGATGACAGCTATAACATTTGTTGCTATTATATGAATAGCCGGCTTCTTCATCATGTTCACTATCCATTTTAGACTGTGTATGTTCATGACAATCAATACACGAAAAAATCTTGTAATCACTTGCATTTAAATGGCATTCACTGCAACTTAATCCCTTATGTTTTCCGGAAGAAATTGGAAAATATTGAGAATCATGTTGTTTAAAATCTGCCGGTCTCCAGCCGGGTGCAAGTGAGTGACAAATAGAGCAATCTGTAGGGAAACCGGATGTTACATGATTTGGATTATTTGCCAATCTATAATTTGCTTCATGACAACTATAGCACTCTTTTGAAAGATTATAGTCATTATTTTTATGACACTTTGTACATTCTTGTATTGCATGCCCTTGTTTTAATGGGAAATAATCGTGATTAAATCCTTTCCCTGCCCATTCATATGAATTAATAAAATGACATTCGATACATTCATTAGAAAATTTTGCGCTAGTGTGATTTGGCATTGTTGTAGCTAAATATTTATCACGATGACAATCTACACACGCTACACCTAGAACATCAAAACGAAGAATATTTTCTGCCTTATGACATTGCAAACAATCGGCTGTTGAATGAACACCAATCAAAGGAAAACGGCTTTGCTGATGAATGGTTTTAACATTCCCGACAATCCATGAATTTGGAGTATGGCAACGCTCACAATCGAGACCTAAAGTTTGGCTGTGTACATCCGTATGACAACCTACACATTCCGATTTTGCTTGAGAAAAAACCAAAGTTGTATGACACATTTTACAATTGATTGTTTTATGCTGACCAACCAATGGTAACTTTGTTGTGTTATGATCGAATGCATAAATTTCCTTATCTAATTCCCATCCTTTTGCACTGTGACAAACTGTGCAACTCACTTTAAAATCGGCACCATGTGGCGAATCTGTAGATAGGTTCACAAAAAACATGATGAGCGAAATAATTATAAATGACAAGATTCGCATTTTACAGATATTTTATATTTAATAAATTTATTTTCGTTCTCAACTTTTAATTTATGACATTTTGCACAAGCAACTTTTTCATGCTTCCCATTTAATTTAAAAGCAGTGTTGTTGTGATCAAATTTACTAGCTTTCCAGTTTTCAGTTTCATGACAATTGTTGCAATTTGTGATCCCATTTTTATCAAATTGTTTGTAATGTTTATCTGTATGGCAACTGCTACAACTTACTGAAAGTTTAATAAATTGTTGTTTGAGACCATCTTTAGTTTCTTTAAAATGACAAGCTCTGCAAGTTAGTTTTACATGTGCTCCAATCAATTTGAATTCTGTTTTATTATGATCAAAATTTACCTCGTTCCAATAATTTACTGTATGGCAAATTTCACAAGTTGTGTTTGGATAATATTTGTCATTAATCAGGTCTTTGTGAATATTTTTATGACAATCGCTGCACCGTTTTCCAATTTCTTTAAACGACCACAAAAGTTCTTTTTTATGACAATCCAAACAAGGCGATGCCAAGTGCGCACCCACTAATGGGAAAATGCTTTTATTGTGTTGTTCAATGGTATATGAAGTGCTTTTAAATCCTTTCAAATCATGACAAGCAAAACAATCTGGAGAAACACCATTTTTTACAAATTGATTTTTATGATAATCAGCATGGCAATCTGTACATTTTTTGTATTTTAAAGGATCTGTATATTTTTTTTTGTGACACGCTTTGCATGTAACAATTAAGTGCTTTTCTTCTAACTTATATTTTGTTTTCGTATGATCAAAATTTTGAATCCCTTTAATTGCATGAAACGATTCCTCTGTATGGCATTGCAGGCAATTTTTACCAAACTGGTTTTCATGAATATCTTTATGGCAATTTGTGCATGCTTTATATTCTATTCCTGTAAATATCTGAAATTTCTTCTCTTCTTTTTGCTCAATTTTATGGCATTTTATGCAATCAACTTTTTGATGCTTTCCGATGAGTTGATATTTCGCTTTTTCATGATTAAATTTTTCTGCTTTTTTAAAAGAATTATTTCCATGGCAATTGCTACAGGTCTGCGATAATGTATTCTGATGATAATCTGCATGACATTTTGCACAAGCTGGGTTCAATCCTAAATATGTAAATTCTTTTTCTTTAATTTTTTTTTCATCAATAAATTTATCAACATGGCAATCTTTACATTTCTTTTTTATATGTGCTCCCAATAAATCAAACCCGCTTAATGTATGATTGAATTTTTCCGGCTCAAAACGAACAATCTGAAAAGTTTTTCCATGGTGGTCGCTATGGCAAGTTGCACAATCTTTTCCCTGCACTTCTTTAGATACGTGATAGCCTTTTTTCGATTTAATTCTCCCTTGAATTTCTGTATGACAAGTCAGACATTTATCACTTGAAACTTTATCGCCAAAGGTGTGGCATTGTGTGCAATAAGATATGCCTTTTAAATGCGCATGCACCTTTGATAACTCACCCGGAGAAATTTGTGCGATTGCATTGCAATAAAAAACTACAAGCAATAGAAATAAGCTAAATATTTGTTTTATTCTTAATACATTTTTGTTCTCCATTTGCAATCTACTCCTCTAATGCTTTAATAATGCATCTCCAAATTTTTTCGTAATCTTAATTCCTGCTTTTTGCAAAAATTGTGTAGGCAATTCGCCACCGACAAAAATATAAACAAGATCATTTTTTATTATCATTTCTTCTCCCGTATTTATAACAGCAAGTGTTATTTCATTTGAATCAATTAAAATCAGATTTGTATTCAAACGCATATCAATTATCCCTTTATCTATAGCATCATTTAATCGTTGCTCATTAGCAGGTTTGATACGACTCAAAACATCACCTCGGTAAGATAATATTACATTATTTTTTTCTACCAATAATAATGCCGATTCAACAGCAGAATCGCCACCGCCAACAACAATAATTTTTTTATTGCAAATCATTTCCGGTTCTAAAAGCCTGTATGCAACTTTTTCTAATGTTTCGCCCGGCACATTTAATTTACGCGGCGAACCTCGCCGACCAATTGAAAGTAATATTTTTTTGGCAGTGTATTGCTCGCCTTTTAACGTATCTATTTTAAAATAATTATTTTCCGAAATTATTGATTCTACTTTTGAATTTTCCTTAATTGAAATATTATTTTTTGCCAAAACGGTTTGCCATAAATCAAGCAATTCCGCTTTACTTGTTTCGTACAATTTCACTTTTCCGTGAAGGGGTAAATCCATCGGTGAAGTCATAATGATTTTTGATCTGGGAAATGTATAAACTGTACCGCCTAACGTATCTTGTTCTAAAAGCAATGCATTAATATTAAGTTTTTTTGCAGTCAGAGATGCGGATATTCCGGCAGGTCCTGCACCAATAATAATAAGATCGTATGTTGCTTTATGCTTTTTATCTATTGATTTTACAATATTTTCTACCGCTTGTCTTCCTTGCTCTACAGCATTTTTAATTAGACCCATTCCGCCGAGTTCCCCTGCAATAAATATCCCCGAGACATTGGTTTCAAAAG
>JAVHRJ010000081.1:0-1434 GCA_036171595.1 Bacteroidales bacterium | reverse complement strand
GCGGCAAATCAACTCCTCTTCTTTCTGTTCCGATACACAACGTGATAGCTTCTGTTGGGCACGCATGAAAACAAGCTCCATGACCAATACACCGTGAAGCATTGATAATTGTTGCTTTCCCATTTACAATGCCTAAAATATCATGTTCCGGACAGGCAGCAATGCAAGCACCTGTTTGAATGCAATTATTAACATTTACCACGGGATGTAGCGAAACTGGCTCATAAAGCCCTTTTTCTTTTGCCTCAATAATTTTTGCTTCAACAATTTTTGAAGCTTTTTTTTGCTTTCGTAAATAAAATACAATGGCTACAATGCAAAGCGAAAAAACAAAAGAATAGATAAGTATATTTTCTAAAAGTAATTCCATATTAAAAAATCCATTTATACCCAAAAAGAATTGTAATTACTACATGTATTGCCATAATTATCAGCATCACAAACGCAAAAGGAAGATGTGCAACATGCCAATATTTTAAAAGATTTTGCATGGTGGTTAGCATTTCAATTTTTCGATTTAGCGAAATTTCATTTTTTATTAAATGCAAAATTTTAACATATTCTTCTTTTGAAAGCTTATTCTTTTTTATAGAAATTTTAACATCACGAATCGTTTTTGAGTCACTACGCAGTGATTTATAATATCTCACAAAAATATTTTTATTGTAAATTTCTACCTTCTTTTTTGTTGATTCAATTATTACATGTAAACTTGCTTCATCAAGATTTTTAACATCTTTTATTATTTCACATATATCAGTTTTCATGTTGCTAATTTCATGCAAGCTCAACTCACGACCCTCAATGGTTCTAGGAATTTGAATATAAATAAATCTACCAACTATTCCACTTAAAAAAACGGCAACCATACTCCAAAAACTTATTGATACAATTCCACCAAACTTAAATGATGTATGAAATAAAACCAGCATTGGTCCTAATGTACACAAAAAAATATGAAATTCTAACCAATGTTTAAGCAAGCCCAGTCTGGAAAATAATCGAAATCGTTTTCTTAACATATAAGAAATAATTCCAACAATCATTAAAAAAGAACCCAATATTCCAAACCCATGTCCAATTGTTCCACTTGGTTTTAATGATTTATAATCTGCATGAAAAAACCGTTCTTCAATACTGATTTTATAAAATGGAAGTCCCTTTTGAATAATAACTGCAAATGAAATTATTACAATAAGCGTTAACGTAAATAAATATATTCGATGTGTTGTTTTTGACATTGACATGGCTAATTTTCCTTTATTCAATGAATCAAAGATATTAAATAAAAAATTTAATCAAATAAAAAAATAATTCTTTACGAAATAAAAACTGCGGCTGTCAAGCCGCTTATTAAATCAATTTCTTATAAACTCGATGCGTTGTAAGAGGCAAGCTGTTATTGTTTTTTAGGCTAATCGGGTTGGGTTGAGC
>JAVHRJ010000080.1:0-1259 GCA_036171595.1 Bacteroidales bacterium | reverse complement strand
TCGCAGGAAATCATAACCGCGAAGAAGGTGAGTCCGGGATGGAAATTCACGAATTAACTTTAAAAGAAATTGAAGATAAAATTAAAAGCGGAGAAATTTACGACGCAAAAACGATTTCCGGAATTTATCTTGCTATGACAAAAATTAGAAAATAATGCAACATAAATCGTTAATACAATATTATTGAGATGAGTTATATATGAATGAAAATCAATATTCAAACCAATTTAAGCTCAAGTTTGATGGTCAATTACATCAAATTGACGCAAATATTCTTATTAACTCTTTAATACACACAACAAATGTTATACAAGAGATCAATAGTGAATTAAATTCTGGAAAAAAAATCGAGACAAAAATTAAAGCCTTAGAAAAAGGCAGCTTCCTTGTTCATATAGAAATAATAGAATCATTTGTTGATCAGCTTTCTAACATATTTACTCGTGAAAATATAGAGACTGCATCTTATATTGTATTGACTTTGGTGGGGCTATTACAAATTAAAAAACATTTAAAAGGGAAAAAAGAAAAGTCCATTCAAAAAGAAGGTGATTCGGTTAGTATTGAAAATATACAAGGGAATATCCTTACAGTAAAGGAATTGACATTTAATATTTATAGTCATAATACAACAGTCAATGATGCACTATCTCAGAACTTTGAAACTATAAATAGCGATCCAAGTATTATCGGATTTGAGGTGACAGATTGTGACGAAAAACCTTTAGTAAGGATTGAGAAAGAAGATTTTGAGGAATTATCAATTAAAAGCGAAATAGTAGAAGACAATGTTAGAATTATAACTGAAGGCGCTTCACTAAATATTATTAAACTTTCTTTTGATGATAAATATAAATGGGAATTTTATTATAAGGGGAACAAAATATCAGCAAAAATTTGTGACAATGAATTCAATGAATTGATAGACATGGGAAAAAGTTTCGCCAAAGGAGATAGACTTGAAGTCGAATTGCAATTAACACAAATATTCGAACAAGCTGTAAATACCTACATCAATAAAAGCTATCAAGTCAATAAAGTAACAAGACATATCCCTCGTGGAGAACAACAAACATTAAGATTTGAAGAGTGATATTGAAATAATATGCTCAAAACATTATACATAAAAGATTACGCGCTGCTCGAACAAATTTCAATTGAATTTGAAAAAGGTTTGAACATTATTACCGGAGAGACCGGCGCCGGTAAATCTATTTTAATTGATGCGATGAGTTTGCTGCTTGGTGAGCGGGCTTCAA
>JAVHRJ010000079.1:0-1260 GCA_036171595.1 Bacteroidales bacterium | reverse complement strand
CTATTGCCACCCTGATTGTCGGTACTAGTTCTATAATTGTCTGGATTATTGCCAAAAAAATATTTGAAATTAACATCCTGAAAATAATAATTCATCCCTTAATGGCAACATTGCTACTGATTATCACATTGTGCTCAATTAATTTCTTCCAATTCAGTTCATTAATTAACATTATTACCAAAATCATCGTTGGCCTAATAATTTATATTAGTTACTCATATTATTTTTCCGCAAAAGAAATCAGTTGGTTTTTAGAACAATCAAAATGGCTAAAAAAACACTAATATTTTTTATTTTTTGCTTTTGTCTGGTTGCTCAAGTTATCCCAGTTATTAAAAGTGGCACTAAAATTGATACTGGCATCGGTTTTTGGGGTCCCAATGGCCACGACGGCATCTGGCACCTCGCCCTAATTGGACAGATCGACAACCCTTTCTCCATTGACATGCCAATATTTTCAGGGGAAAAACTAAAAAATTATCATCCATTTTTTGACATCTTTATTGCCTATATCGGCAAAATTACTACCATCTCCCCATCACTACTTTTATTCCAAGTTTTTCCCATATTATCAACGATAGTATATTTATTATTTAGTTATAAAATCGGCAAACTTATTACTAAATCTGACAAGGGTGGTCTAATTTTGATGCTGTTAAATACTATCAACAACTCATTTGGCTGGATTATTAATTATATTAAAAATAATAATTTTGAAGGCGAATCGCTTTTCTGGGCCATGCAAAGCCCCAGCAATCAACTAAACCCACCATTTGCGTTATCACTCACCCTGCTCCTGATTCTAATCTACATTTTATTGTCAAACCCCAAAGTACTTTCCAAAACAAATCTACTTTTTATTTCTCTAATATTAATATTTTTACCCATAATTAAGGCATATTCGGCCATACCCTCTTTTATAATATTTTTATTTTATATTATAAAAAACAAAAAACCCATAAAAATTTTTGTAATTTCATTATTATTATCAATTATTTTATTCCTTCAATTTAACAAAAATTCATCTTCACTTTTAATTTGGCAACCGTTTTGGTTTATCAAATCATTATTCGAATCAATCGATAAATTATATATACCTCGTTTTGCCAATTTAGCCTCGAGCAATATTTTAAAACAAATTATTTTTTATTTGATAGGCATCCCAATATTTTTAATTGGCAATTTTGCCTTTCGCCTGCTAAGTGTAAAAATATTGCTTATCAATTCATGGTTTTACAAATCATTACTAGTTTCTATAAT
>JAVHRJ010000078.1:0-1262 GCA_036171595.1 Bacteroidales bacterium | reverse complement strand
TATTTTTCAGATAAGCCAAGCTCAATCTGTTTGGGCTCCTATTGGTGCTACATGGCATTATCAGGAAAATTATTATACAAGCGCAGATACTGGTTTTGCTACATTTTATGTTTCAGGTGATACAACGATTTTGGGTAAAACTTGCTCGGTAATTAAGGGGTCTCATGGCTATTGGTATATGCCAGGCAATGATTCAGTAACATATACTTATAAATCAAATGATACAGTTTTTGTTTTGAATAAAACATACAATTGCTTTGTTCCTGTATTTTTCTTTAATTTAAATGTAAGTGATGTGTGGAATGTTGTTTGGAATAATTGTACATATAATTATTTGGTAGATTCAATAAAGAATATAAATATATTGGGTTATAGCCATAAAGTTTTTTACTTAAAGGAATTAAATCACTTTATTCATTTTAAGCTTATTGAGGATATTGGTTGTTATAAGTTTGGTATTTTTCCATCTGAAAGTTTCTGGTGCGATAATATTACTGTAGACGGTTCAATTTTAGATAATTTATGGTGTTACCAAGATAGTTTGCATGGTCTATGGGAAACTGGATTGTCTCCTAAATGCGAATATATAACACATGTTCCAAATAATGAATCTCAAAATCCTAAAGTTATCATTTATCCAAATCCTTCAGAAGATTGTTTTTGGGTTGAACCTAAAAGTTATCCTGCTTCAATCAGCATTTTTAATTTGCAAGGGCAACTCATGCAGCAAGAATTAATGTTTCATAAAACCAGATTCTGCCCTGTTCTAATGAGTGGTGTTTATTTTATTAAAGTACAAATGAGTAATCAAATTTACGAAACGAAAATTATTATTTATTAATCCTAAAAATATTTAATTATGAAAATATTTTTTATTTTTTATTATAGCATTGAGTTTGACAAATGTTTTTAGTCAGTTCAATGATACTGTTATTGCGCCATCTGTGATTAAATCAGCAGTATGCCCAAATCCTAACTCTTCTGCTTTTAATTCCAGATACAAAAATGCAGAAACATTTATTCCAGTTGTTTCACAACCACATAAAACCATCAATGTTAATTTTAATATATTTCAAAAATTAGATCATTCTGGTAATTTTCAAGAAAATCCTACTGATTTAGCTCGTTTAAATCAAATTTTTAATTGGTTTAATTCAATGTATTCTAGTATAAATAGTGTCAGCAAGAAAACGCCAATAATTTCGTTAAACAGCCCACAGGCTCGCTCATACTGTTACCAGCAGTATGCCGGGTTTTGAAAA
>JAVHRJ010000077.1:0-6370 GCA_036171595.1 Bacteroidales bacterium | reverse complement strand
GGACCAAATGGTGCTTGGACAATTACAGACAATAGTCCAGCATTTGATGGTTGCGGATACGCAACATCACCAAACACTTGGTATGTAAGTGGAGCCGAATGTGGAAATGCTGCTGGTACTTGTGGTACAAGTTGTGGTACTACAGACCCTTCGCTACATATAGGCTCAACAACAATGGGCGATATGGGGGCATCTTTTGACGCTGGTGGATGGTGTGATTATGGTTTAGGTGGTTGGGGTTCTGGCACACAAACAGATGCAAGATGTGAATCTCCTACAATTAATTGTACTGGGCAATCAAACATAACATTATCATTTAATTATATTGAAAATGGTAATGGTGTTTTAGACAATGCAACCTTATGGTACTTTGATGGAACGAGTTGGTCTCAATTATTTGATTTAGCAAAAACTGTATTATGCGGTGGACAAGGAAGATGGACAAATTATTCACAAACATTACCAGCAAGTGCTAACAATAATCCGAATATCAAAATAGGTTTTAAATGGGTAAACAATGACGATGGTGCGGGAACTGATCCTTCATTTGCTGTTGATGATATTACTCTTTCTACAACTGGGTCAGTAGTTGATTTTACATGTGAATATTTTTATTCAAACCCACAAACACCTTATGGAAATACTATTGTTGCTGGTTTAAATCATATTAGCTCTTGTGAGTATTGGATTCTTACCCGAAACGCAGGTACGGCAAGCAAAACTATAACATTAACTTGGGATGCAAGTAGTTGTGGAGTAACTTCATTACCCGATTTAAGAGTAGCCAGATATGATGGGATAAGCACATGGCAAAATGAAGGAAACACAGCTACTACTGGCAACATAACCACAGGAACTTTAAGTAGCGGAGTTGTAAGTAATTTTAGTCCGTTTACTTTTGCATCAATTGATATAACCAATCCTCTTCCAATTGAACTTCTTAATTTTAATGCAATATATAACGGAATTGACGTTGATTTGAGTTGGTCAACAGCATCAGAAATAAATAACGATTATTTTACAATTGAAAAAAGTATTGATGCAAATAACTTTGAAAATATTATAACGATTAAAGGGGCAGGAAATAGTTCTATATTATTGAAATATTTTACAAAAGATCTTGAACCATTCTATGGAACATCGTACTATAGATTAAAACAAACAGATTTTGATAAAAACTTTACTTATTCAAAAATCATCTCATTAAATATTAATAAAAAATCACCTTTAGAAATAATTAGTATCAATAAAGAAACAGAAAATACTTGTAATACATTTATACGTGTTGGCAATAATCCTATTTTTAATTTGGAAATTATTAATATTACTGGTAAAGTTGTTTTTTCATCACAATATAACTTTACATCAGAAAATGTAATTAAGATTAATTTCGATACTCGTAATTTCGAAAAAGGACTTTATATTTTAAAAACATTTGATATAACTGATATTAGAACAAAAAAATTCATTATTTATTAAATAAAATTATAAATTTGTATAAACTAAAAATAATTAAACATGAAAAAAAAATTTACTATTTCAATCTTTGCAGTATTCTTATTTGTTGCATTTAATGCTAATGCTCAATTAGTTACAATTAACGAAACGCACCAAATGCCAACTATAGGTGATAGTATCCATTATTTAGATGCTAATACTTTTGGTTTTGATGCTCTAGGCGTTGGGCCTGTAACCGCTAAAGTTTGGGACTTTTCTGCATTAATGAATACTGGTTCATCAGTTGATTTTACTTATGTTGACCCATCTACTTTAACCCCAGCTGATGGTAAAGATTCTTTTCCTACCGCTACTATTGCTCGTGCCGAAAGTGCTGCACCTGGATATTTTTACTATGAAAATACAACAAATAACATTAATAGAATTGGTGCTTATGTAAGTGTTTCAAACCACATGATTTACAAAGGAGGAACCGTAGCAACAGAATTCCATTTTCCTATTACCGCAGGCGGTAGTTATAATTCAACTTACTATGGAAGATATTCCACATTAGGTGCAGGCGAAGATTCTGTTACAGTTGAATCTGGAACACTTTCTATTAGTGCCGATATGCAAGGACAAATGATTTTACCTACAGGAACTTTTAATCAATCTCTTCGCTTACATGTTATAGAGAGTTTTCATATTAAAGCTTATATATTTGGAATGGCAGCTGTTGATTATTTAGTTTCAGATGATTACTACTATTGGTTTGTTGATACCATTTTACAACCATTAGTTATTTATGGAATTACAACTGTTGACGGAACAGCTCAAGCTCCTGTTTTAAGATATCAACCTATTTCAAGTCCTACAACAATAACAAATAACAACATAGAACTTATTAACCTTTATCCAAACCCAACAAATGGAATATTTACAGTAAAATCAGGTGCAAATAATATTGATAAAATTGAAGTTTTAAATTCGTTAGGGCAAATTATTTATCAAAATTTAAAACCACAAAATAATTTAAAAATTGATTTAAGTAAATATTCAAAAGGCGAATATTTCGTAAAAACATATACTAAAGATAATTTTTACATAAATAAAATCGCATTAAATTAATTTAAAGCCTATTTTAAAACGGAGTTAAGAATATTTAATTCTTAACTCCGTTTTTTATTTAACAACATTTAATTCATAGTATCTAATATTTTACTTATTTTTGCATTAGAGTACTTAAATTTATTACAATTTGAAAAATCCTAAAGAAAACATTTCCAATGTAGAATTTCCAATATTTCTTAACAACCTAAAATCAAAAATGAATAAGGTTTTTAATGAAATTGATTACACAAATACAATAAATTCTAAACGTGGTGTGCCTAATTCTGTTTTAAAAGAAATAATGACTTTACATCCTTTATCAGTAATTATCCCTAAAGAATTTGGTGGTAGAGGTGGGCGCATAGATGAAAATTTATTAATGACCTCTGCTGCTGCATACGAATCGCTCGCATTTTCGCTTACTTTAGGCATTAATTCAGCATTGTTTCTACAGCCAGTAAGCAAATTTGCTAACAATAAAGTAAAAGAATCTGTTTTTAATGGCTTTTTGCACGACACAAAAATGGGTGGATTAATGATTACCGAACCCGATTTTGGAAGCGATGCTTTAAATATGCAAACATGTTTTACTAAAAAAGAAGAGCATTTTCATATTAAAGGAACGAAACACTGGGCAGGCTTAACTGGCTTTGCAAACTATTGGTTGTTAACAGCTCGCGAACAACACGCAAGTGGTCAATTAAAAAGAGATATCGACTTTTTTATTTGCGACGTAAGCAAACAAAATCAACAAATCATTGTTGATGAGGCATTTGACAACTTAGGATTGCACCAAATTCCTTACGGTAGAAATATAATTGATGTTAAAATACCTACATTATACCGATTAGAGCCTAAAACAACAGGAATTAATATTCTGCTCGACACGCTTCATCGAAGTAGATTACAATTTCCAGCTATGGGACTTGGTTTTATTCAGCGAATGATGGACGAAGCTATAAAACACAGCAAACAAAGAATTATTGGGAATAAAAGTCTTACTCAATACGATCAGGTACAGTATCGTATTTCAAAAATGCAAGCATATTTTACAGTTTGTTCTGCAATGTGTTATTATAGTAGCACTAACGCAGGAACAGAAAAAGACCTTTCGTTGTGTGGTATTGAAGCAAACTCTTTTAAAACATTAACAACAGACATGATGCAAGAAGCGGCCCAATCGCTTGTTCAGCTGGTTGGCGCAAAAGCATTCAGATATAATCATATTGGTGGTAGAGGAATAATTGATAGTCGCCCATTTCAAATTTTTGAGGGCTCAAACGACATTCTTTATGCTCAAATATCAGAGCAGATTATTAAATTAATGAAACAAAACAACGAGCAAAATCCATATCAATTTTTCAGAAATTTTAGTTTTACAAAACATTCTGCAAAATTATTAAAAGATATCTTATATTTTGATTTAAATTTACAATTACCTCAACGAAAACTAGTAAAATTTGGGCAAATAACAAGTCGTATTATTGCTATTGAAATGGTAATGAAACTTAACAATGAAAAATTTAGAAAAGAGCTTATTGATAACGCTATTTCAATTTTACATTCAGAAATTTATGGATTAATGGGGACTTTTAAGCACGATAATAAAACTAAAATAATTGAAGATTATCAACAAAATAGCTCATGGAATTATTAGTTCGTTATTAAATAAAATTCGCATTTATTGTTAGATTTTGCTTCGCAAGAAAATAGTTCTTCGCTAATCACTAAGAATGACAAGAAATAATGTACACAAACAATGTCAACCCTTCTATAACTTTTAGATTATCAATAATTTTTTAATCTGAATATTGTTATAACATATATTATTTTGCTATCTCAAATTTTACTTTTTGTTTTTTTATTGGAGAATTTTGAATTAACTTTAAAAGTTGATCAATTTTATCTCTTTTTATAGCAACATAAGAGGCATGGTCTAACACATCTATTTTCCCGAGGTCGGTATTTTGTAATTTCCCTTTTTGCATAAGCAATCCAACAATATCACTTTTCGAAATTTTTTCTTTTTTGCCAGCAGCTATGTATAATGTTACCCACAAAGTATTTTCGGGCAAAGAAACTTTTGTTGGCATTTTTTCATACTCTGGACTTCCCTTTAAAAAAGGAGGCAAAGTTTCTTTCTCGCTAATAATTAAATATGTGGTTCCAGATGCATGCATACGTGCTGTTCGCCCATTTCGATGTGTAAATATTCCTTCGTTTGCAGGAATATTAAAATGAATAACGCACTCTATTTCGGGAATATCGAGTCCACGTGATGCTAAGTCAGTTGTTACTAAAATTCTATGGCTGCCATTTCTGAATTTAATTAAAGTTCGTTCGCGTAACCCCTGATCTAGCCCACCATGAAAAACATTATTTGGCATTTTTTTCTCCCAAAGTAAACTACTTATTTGCTCAACAGTTTGGCGCTGATTACAGAATATTAATGTTGATTTATTACCAATTTTACAAACTAATTTAAAGAGCGTGTTTAGCCTTTCTTCCGAAGCAGTTGAAACTATTTTAACCTTTAAATTACTTGGAGTATTTTCTTCTAAAAAATTTAAAACCACAGGTTTTAAGACCCCAGTAAAATCCTGAATTTCTATAGCTTGTGTGGCAGATGTTAAAATTCTTTTTGATAAATTTTTAAACTGACTAATTAAAAACAACATTTCTTCTTTAAACCCAAACTCTAAGCATTTATCGTACTCATCTAAAATTAATGTTTTTATATTTGATGTTTTTACTCTTCCATTTCTTAAATGATCTGCTATACGTCCAGGCGTTCCAATTAAAACAGTAGGAGGTTCGGACAAGTTGTTTTTTTCAATTTGAATATCGTGCCCTCCGTAGCAACAATTAACTTTAAAACCAGTGCTCATTGATTTAAAAACTTGCTCAATTTGCAAAGCCAATTCGCGTGATGGAGAAAATATTATTGCTTGAATACCTGTTTGTTCAGGATTAAGCGTTTCGAACAATGGCAATAAAAAACCTAACGTTTTTCCAGAGCCAGTAGGGGCAAGTAAAACAACATTGTTTTCGCTGCATATTGTTTTAATTGCACCTTGTTGCATTTCATTTAACTCAGAAATATTTAAGTTTAATAATACTTTTTCGAGCGTTGGTTTATTAACAATCATTTTGTGGGTATATAGAAAGCATTTAAATTACAAATTTAATCATTTATTAATTAGTCAAACCTTAAAAACCCTTTTTTAAAATTATAATCTTTGCATTTTTCAATTTAGGTATTTTTCTTTTTTCACAACCAAAAAAGAAACAAAAAACCCTCCGCCTTCGTTTGTGTCTGCACAAACGTTTTGCATTCAACAATAGGATTTTTTCAAATATTTGATACGCATAATTGTTTGTGATGGCACAAACAAGGGCGATGTTTTATTATAACATCGTGTATTATAAACCAAAAATTATAGTTCGCACCATTACTCACACCTTTTTTGATTAGTCCGACAAGCTCACTACAGGTTTTTAGATGTGTTCGTGAAGGCTAAGGCCGTTCGTGGACAACCCACCGCACCGCTTCGATTACAACTTCTGAAAACAATTATTTTTTATTACACTAAAGAAATTATAAAAATATGCAAGATTTTAAATGCTTTCTATTATTTCTTGCAAATATTCTCATGGTATTATAAAGTTATTTAACTGAATATAATTTTGTTGTGTGCTTTTTAAGGGAAGACTAATTAGTATAGTTTATGCGAAATTTAAATAATTAACTATAATTTTAATTTGTTTACTTAGTCATATATATTTTAACAATTCGCCTAAACACACAATCGGGAATAATTTT
>JAVHRJ010000076.1:0-1266 GCA_036171595.1 Bacteroidales bacterium | reverse complement strand
CGTTAGCGACAACCGTTAGAGAGATTTTCGGCATGATAATTTGACCGAAAAAATGATAATTTATCAAACAAAAATTAAAAAATAAACAGGAAATATTGACAAAATATAAATGGTGTCTTGAATATAAAAGTAAGTATTTTTAAAATAAAAAGTTTGACTATCTTTGTTGTAAAATTATAAAAATATGGAAAAAGAAATTATTGAAAAGTACCAAACTATCATACAGAATCATATGGATAATATATTAACCTTGTATTATAAATTTCCAGATAAACCGTTAATGCTATATGATATTCAGGAAATGCTTATTTATGCATATCCGTATGAAGAATTTATTAAAGGTCTAAATGAGAATTCAAAGGCAAAGACAATATCTCAATACAATGAAGCAAAAGATAATAACCAAATTGTAATTTTTATCCGAGATAATGAAAATAAAAAATTGATGTCTTATACATTTGACATTTAATTTGACAAAAGAAATATTAAAACTGTAAACTCAAGAATTATGACAAAAAATATTTATCAAATACAGGTAGTATTAAAAAATTCCAAGCCTAAAATTTGGAGACGAATATTAGTTCCGACTGATATATCATTATCGGACTTACATAAAATTATTCAAATCTCTATGGGTTGGACAAATTCTCATTTGCATCAATTTATTGTTGGAAAATTATTTTTTGCACCAACTGAATCAGAATTAGAAGGAAGTACAGATACTCAAAAAATAAAATTAACTACAGTTTTAAAAAAGAAAAATGATAAAATCCTTTATGAGTATGACTTTGGAGATGGTTGGTTACATGAAATAATATTAGAAGAAATACAATTAAATGATAAAAATATTAAATCACCAATATGTATAGGAGGTAAGCAAAGTTGTCCACCAGAGGATTGCGGTGGTATTTATGGATATATTAATATTTTAAATATTTTGTCAAATCATAAACATGAAGAATACGCTGAAATGATGGATTGGCTTGGAGATGAATTTAATCCGGAATATTTTAATATAGATGCGACAAACAAATTATTACAAAGATAAATTTTGATAATGGCTAATAAACCGGACTGAAAAGGAATCAAAATTCAAAACATAAATGACCAACAAAATTTTAGAAAGTATAGTTTTAAAAAGTGAAATAAAAGACACCATTTAGAATAAAAAAAGGAAATTTTTGTTTGACTAAATTGATAAATAAATACGAGATAAAACGGCAGTCGCTAACATCGTGTAAGCCCCATTTTTGCAGGGATTGATAA
>JAVHRJ010000075.1:1474-6383 GCA_036171595.1 Bacteroidales bacterium | reverse complement strand
AAAATTTTAGGTCTTGACTTAGGAACAAACAGTATTGGATGGGCTGTGGTGGATAGTGAAACAAATGTTGTTGATAAAACTGGTGTTAGAATATTTCCTGAAGGTGTGAATATTGATGCTACAAAGAAAACAGAAAGTTCAAAAAACCAAACTCGTAGGGATGCAAGAGGAGCCAGAAAGAATAATTACCGTTTTAAATTAAGGCGAAAAATACTACTAACAATTTTGGCTAAAATCGGATTAATGCCCGATGACAAATTTTATACAAACACAACAAACAATAATTTTGATTCTAACAACCAGAAAATATTGCGAAACCACACTTTTGAATTATTTCAATTAAGAAAAGATGCTTTAGATAAGCAAATAAGAAAAGAAGATATAGGTAGACTGTTTATACAAATCAATAATCACAGGGGTTTTAAAAGTAATAAAAAAGAACAGGCATCTTTGCAAAAAGAAGAAAAAAAGAAAGATGAACCAGGAAAAGTACAAGGACGAATTGATAAACTTGAAAAAAAAATAAAAGAATGTAATTGTAGAACCATCGGAGAATATTATTTTTATTTGATTGAACAAAATCAAAACAATCACAACCCTAATGAACCCATAAGAAAAGTCGAAAATGAATTTAACCTCGACATTATAAGAGGTGAAGGAGCTTATACATCGAGAAAATTATTTTCAGAAGAATTTAACGCTATTTGGGAAAAACAAAAAACATTTTACCCACAAATATTAACCGATGAAAATAAAATACAAATTGAAGATGAAATTATTTTCTATCAAAGAGATTTACGCTCTTCTAAACACTTGCGA
Organism: Bacteroidales bacterium; assembly: GCA_036171595.1. Taxonomy (GTDB): domain Bacteria; phylum Bacteroidota; class Bacteroidia; order Bacteroidales; family GWA2-32-17; genus GWA2-32-17. The sequence goes on along the minus strand of JAVHRJ010000075.1, from coordinate 5,564 downwards.
AACAAATGTACCCTTGAATATACTAAATTTTATAAAAAGGGAAAGGAGGTTATTAGTTACTTGCCCTGCGCTTTAAAAAGTTCATTTATTTTTCAAGAATTTAGAATTTGGGAACAATTATATAAACTTAGATTTTCAAATTCTGATAAGACATTAGAACCGCTATCACTTGAACAAAAAATTATTCTAGCAGATGCACTTTCTACAAAAAAAAATATTCCATTAGTACCAAAAAAGAAAGCCAAAAATACAGATGAAGAAAGTGTAATTTCTTTATTGCACTTACCACTGGATACTAAATTTAATGACATTGGCGATGATCTTATCGGAAATAAAACTGTAGCAGAACTTATTAAAATACTGAAAATTGATTTTTGGAATAAATTTGCCGATGAAGAAAGTAAAAATAATGCAGATAATGAACCACTAAAATATTCAACTAAGCAAATGATGCTATGGCATAATATTGCTTTTGCAAACGATAATGAATGGCTGCTAGGGAATGATAAATGGTTAAGAAAAAAACAACTTATAAGAAAAAGACAAGCCGAAAGAAAAGAAAAATTATATGTACCAAAGAATAATTGGAAAAAAAGGCTTGAAGAATTAAAATTTACTGACAATCAAATTGAAAAATATTCAAATCTTTCCTTTGAACCAGACTACGCACAATATAGTACAAAAGCATTAACCAAATTAATTGCAAAAATGAAAGAGGACATTGAACCCTCGGAAGCAATTAAAGTAATGTATGGAGAATACGCCTCTTTAAAAGAAAGAAAGACTGATAATTTTGAATACAAAGTGCCTCAATTAAATAACAACGAATTAAAAAATCCTATAGTACAACGCGGCATTTCTGAAACTATTAAAATAATAAATGAGATTATTGTAAAAGAAGGTAAACCCGACTATATCCGTATTGAAATGGCGCGGGAATTAAAAAAACCTAAAAAAGCACGGGAAGAAATGCGGCGTAAGAATAAAGACAAAGACGATTTACGTAAACATTATGCTGATTTTTTAAGCAAGCACTTACATAAAACTGTTCATCCTGATAGCAGCGAAATAAACAAGTTTGAATTATTTATTGAGTTGAATTACCACAAAGATTCTTTTAACCAAATTAAAGATCAAATTACTGAAAAGGAACTGAAAGATTTTTTTAATACCAGAAAATTACCAAAAAGTCTTGAAAAGTTTAACTTGTGGCTAGATTGTGGAAGGATGGATCCTTATGAAGGAAAGCAAATTAATTTAACAAGCCTTTTTAGTCCTGATGTTGAAATAGAACATATTATTCCATATAGTCGCTGTCTAGATAATTCATTTATGAATAAAACATTGGCTTTTAAAGATTTTAATGCGAAGAAAAATAATTATATACCACTAAACTACTTTAAGAATAAACCTAACGAATTTGCAGATTTTAAGAAACGGATAAAAATATTTTCCGAAAATAAACAAGAGCGGTTTCTAATGACCATAGAAGAAGTGGAAGATTTTAAAAACAACCAACTTAATAATACATCTTATATTACCACTGAAATAAAAAAACACCTTGCAAAAGCATTTCCTTTTGATAAAATAGAAACAACCAACGGGCAAATTACAGCCCTTGCAAGAAAATTACTTGGATTCAATGAGATACTTTCACAAGGATTTATGGTTGACGAAATGTATTATAACATGGGGAAAGTCTGTGCTATTTTCGATGAACATAATCGATGTATCGAATTTATTGAAAACAACGATGATAAAAAACCAGAAAAAGAAACAAAACAACATGCACTTTTAGGAAGAATAAGCGGCAAATATTTTATACCCGATAAATCTCGTGAAGACCATCGCCACCACGCTATTGATGCAGTTGTTACCACATTAATTGATAAAAAAATTTATAATGCCATTGCAAAAAATGCAGAAGGTTCTAACATAAACGGGAACTTTGTACCAAAATTTCAGGAAAACGAAAAAGGAGATTATACCTGGACCAGAGAAGCCATTGATGAAATCAAAGAAATATTAAAAAGAAACTTAAATCTGAACAGAACAGATGAACTCAGAATACCTGTTAAAAATAAAATAACAGAAATTATTGTTTCGTTTCATAATGAGAAGCCAAGCACTCATGTTCACCACAAGCTATATACACCCGATGGAAAACAGTTGAAGGTACAAGGTAAAGATGGGAAAGAAAAACAAGCAGTGAGCGATGGTGGTACTGTAAGGGGTGAACTTCATGCACAAACCAATTATGGCGAAATTATGGAGCCTATTTCGCAAAAGAATTTTTATGTTGTACGCAAACCTTTAAAATGTGGGAATAACGACTATTTCAAAAAAATAAACAAAATAGTTGAAATTGTTGATACTGGTGTTAGGACAATTATTTTCGATAAAATCATTGATGAAACTAATAAGTTGATCAATAAGAAAAAAGAGGAGGATCAAACTAATACCCCTATTGACGAAGTGAGACCTATTAGAGAAGTGATAGATTTATTAATTAATAAAGATACACTTGAAGAAAAGGATGAAAATCTAAAAAATATTGAGATCAAAAGCAAAGAAGAAAAAGATGAACAAAAAAATATCACTTCACAAATAAAAAAGATTAAGCAGGAATTAAAATCAACAGGAAAAGATATTGAGTCTTTTATTAATAAAGGAATGAAGAATGCTTTTGAAAAGGGATTTTATTTTGAGTCAGAAAAAGGAGATAAAAAAATTGTTGTGCCAATAAAAAAAGCGAGAGTTAAATATGTTTCAAATACATTGAGGCTTCTTAAACCATCTGAAAACAAAAAATTATTTGTAGAACCTTCCAACAATCAATATCTTTTAATTTATGGTGAACTTGTTGGCGAAGATGGGGCTAAACCCAAAAGAGAATTTTCTACTTTAACGATGATGGACATTGCAGAAAAAGCAAAAGAAAACCGCAAACGGAAAAAAATGGGAGAAAAAACATTGCCTCTTTATGATACGAAAAAAAATGGATTTAACCTGCTTTACAAATTAACTCACGATGATCTTATTTTTGTGTACGACAAACATCCAGACGAATTTGATAACACAAAAAGGGAATTATTGTCGAAAAGGTTATTCAGAATAATTAAATTTGATCAAAAGGGAAAAATGGCACTTGGTCGTCATTATTTATCTGGAATTAAAGCGAACACTGACCCTTCTGTCGAAAATATTAATTCTTTTGAAGGTTCAAAAATCTTTTGTAATTACAATACTTTTAAAGGATTGAGAGTAAAATTAGATAAAATAACTGGGGCTGTTGAACTTGATAATATATCACAAAACTATGAGCAAAAAAAATACATACAAACCAAAGATTGAAAAGATACAAGAAGCACAAGAACCAGTGTCGCCCTATCAAGGAATGGAGATTACCTTTTGCAATTCGTTTGAAGAAATGAACGAGGTCGATGCTAGGGAAATGGCAAGGCTTTCGCCTTTGCAGCATTTGAAAAATGCGACCACCCTGATTGAAGCCGTTTATGCTGATGCGCTTAAAATTAAACAGAGAGAATTTATAATTCATTTTGAAAACCATGAATAATATTTTATTACCAGAACTGAAAATGATGCTTTTATTACTAAAAAAGCACAAAGTTGAATTTATGCTCATTGGCGGCTATGCTGTTATTTACTATGGGTATGAACGAATAACTGGTGATATGGATATCTGGTTAAAACCCGATAATGAAAATAAAATAAAGCTTTGCAATGCATTGAAAGAGTTTGGTATCGGAAATAATAGTTTAAAACGAGTGGAACAGACAAATTTTAAAACGGTTCAGTTTTTTTATTTTGGAGAAAAACCAAAAAAAATAGATTTTCTTACAAAAGTAAATTTAATTGAGTTCGATGATGCTATTTTACAAGCAAAATATTTTCCTCTCGAAAATCAGGAAATACCTGTTATTCATTACCATCACCTCATACTTACCAAAATAAGTAATTCCAGACCAAAAGACAAAGCCGATGTGGACGAACTGCAAAGGATTCTAAAATACAAAAAAGAGAATGACTAAAAACCAGACGCTTTAAACTTTAACCTATATACAGCCAT
>JAVHRJ010000075.1:0-1374 GCA_036171595.1 Bacteroidales bacterium | reverse complement strand
AAGCGAACCCTGTTTTTCGGCAATCCCTATCACTTGAATACCGAAAATGAACAATTAATTATTACCAATAAAGAAAGCGGCGAAATAAAACAAGTTCCCATAGAAGATATTGGGTTTGCGGTGCTTGAACATCCTCAAATAAGCATCACGCAAAGTGCAATCAGGCTTATGACAGAAAATAATGTTGCCGTTATTTTTTGTAACGAAAAATATATGCCGGCATCTATGCTGTTGCACCTCGATGCAAATCATCTGCAAAATGAAGTATTTGCGCAACAAATTGCAGCCACTGAACCATTGAAAAAACAGTTATGGAAACAAACCATAGAAGCAAAAATAAAAAATCAGGCACTTCTTCTAAAAAAAAATAAAAGAGAATATAAGTTACTTTTAGAACTTGGAAAAGCAGTTAAGAGTGGCGACAGTGATAATAGAGAAGCAGTGGCTGCAAAACATTACTGGCAGCAATTATTTTTAGATAAAGCATTTAAACGCGATCGCTTTGGACTTCCACCAAACCCATCGCTAAACTACGGCTATGCAATTCTACGTGCCGCAGTAGCTCGGGCACTAACAGGATCGGGCTTGCTTGCCACACTGGGCATACACCATCACAACCGATACAATGCTTATTGTCTGGCAGATGATATCATGGAGCCATTCCGACCTTATGTTGATGAAATTGTAATAAAGCAATTGCTGTCGGGAACTATTACAGAAAATTTAATCAAAGAACAAAAAGCAGAATTGTTAACCGTATTAACCCGTGATATGATTTATGATAATGTAACCAGACCACTTATGGTAGGACTTTCAATAACAACAGCATCATTATCAAAATGTTTTGCAGGGGTAGCAAAAAAAATAGATTTTCCTGAATTTGAATAATGCGCTATGTCGCACGAACGGCTGAATGCATATCATATTATGTGGCTTTTTGTACTCTTTGATTTACCTGTGCTTACGAAAAAAGAACGTAAAGCTGCCAGTGGGTTCAGAAAAGACCTGCTTAAAAGCGGTTTCACTATGCTTCAGTTTTCAGTTTACATGCGACACTGTGCCAGCAAAGAAAGTGCAGATACGCATATCAGACGGATAAAAATATTTGTCCCGGAAAAAGGACAAATCAGTATTCTTATGGTAACAGACAAACAATATGGCGACATCATAAACATCTGGGGAATAAAAGAAAAACCTTTGCCTCCCGGACCAAAACAATTGGAACTATTTTGAAACAAAAAAATGAGGGACAACAGACAAAACCCATTGTCCCTCATTCATTTTAAAAGTATATTTTCTTCACCAAACCCAGTAATAATAGAAGGTACAGAACCAACTAATATACTTTATTCCATTTTAAAATCAAACCACAAC
>JAVHRJ010000074.1:0-1268 GCA_036171595.1 Bacteroidales bacterium | reverse complement strand
TACATTATTTCATTCATTAAAATGTACCTGGGATATTATAGTTCATAATACTGCCGACATTGTTCACATACAAAATGGAGGGAATAGTATATGGGCTTTACCATTAAGAATTTTTGGAAAAAAGGTATTTATCAGCCAGGATGGAGTTGATTGGAAACGGGAAAAATGGCCATGGTATGGAAAATTATATTTAAAATTATCTGCTTACCTTACTTCGAAAGTACCCAATCAGGTTATTTTTGATAATGTTATTGCTAAAAATATTTTTGAAATTAAGTTTAAAAAAAAATTTGAATTTATCCCTTTTGGAAGCGAAGTAATGCCTGTTAGTGAAGATGATTCCATTTTAAAAAAATATAACATTTGTAGTGGTGGTTATTATTTATTTGTAGGCAGATTTATCCCGGACAAAGGACTTCATTATCTTATTCCGGCTTTCATTAATGCGAACACAGACAAAAAATTAGTTTTAATTGGGGGGGCGCCCAATCCTTCAGTGTATGATCAGCAAATCAGGCAAATGGCAAATGAAAATGTTATTTTCGCCGGGTTTACTTATGGTGATGATGTAACCCGGCTAATGTTAAATGCTTATTGTTATATTCAGCCTTCTGATATTGAAGGTTTGTCCCCTGTTATATTAACTATAATGGGCCTTGGAGTTCCATTAATAGTTAGTGATATTGAAGAAAATGTGTATGCTGTTCAGAATACCGCTTTAAAGTTTAAAAAAACCGATATAATTTCTCTTACCAATCAAATTAATTATGCAGAAACACATCAGGAGGAAATTAGAAAATTAGCTGGTGATGCCCGGAAACGAGCCTTACAGAATTTTAATTGGGATAAAGTTACTGAGGAGCACGTTTGGGTCTTTTCTGGTAATTCACTGAACGAAAAATAATTATTACTTAATATTGTTTTTGGATTTAAATAGTTTTAAATATAATGGGTTAATTCCTAAATTAATATTATTTATATAACCAGATGAAAAACTGGTTGTTTAAATTTGGGAGTGAAAAGAGTGCTTTATTATGGGAGTAATTATAGTGAAAAATTTACTCGATTTTCCTAGCCGGTAATTCCATATCAGAATTTTATGAAAAATAAATTCTGATCAACAGCAAATTTTGAGTTCTCTAATTTTTTAATTTGGAAACAAATCGGGTTTTATTTGACCTGAGTTGCAACCTCTTTTTTAATATTCGAATTATTGTATTGCAGTTATTAGAACCGCATAACACCTATCAACAGTGGCTTATATAAAA
>JAVHRJ010000073.1:0-1269 GCA_036171595.1 Bacteroidales bacterium | reverse complement strand
GAAGAACAGCAACACACGAAGTTGGACACTGGTTAAATTTAAGACATATTTGGGGTGACAATCAACCTAATTGCGGAGATGATTTTGTTCCTGATACCCCACCGGCTTATGAACCTAATTATGGTTGCTTTACCTTCCCGCATAATCCTAATGATTCATGCGGTACTGATGCAAATGGAGAAATGTATATGAATTATATGGACTATGTGGACGATTCGTGCATGAATATGTTTACATTTGACCAAAGTACGAGAATGCATGCTGCTTTAAATGGTGATAGAGTTGGACTATTAACTTCATTAGGATGTAGTCCAACAAGTGTAAATGAAATTTTTTCAGAAAGTATTATTGAACTTTATCCAAATCCCAATAATGGTAGCTTTACAATCAATGTACAAAATTTAAAGTCTGACAAAATAAATATTAATGTATTCGATGTTTTGGGTTCAAGAATTCAAAAATTTGAAAACATCAACAGTTTTCCATTTCAAATAAACTTGTCCGAATTATCAAATGGCATTTATTATGTTAGGTTAACTAATGATAATAATACAATAACAAAGAAAGTTTTCATTTCTAAATAAAATCAAGAATGAGAGGCAGCTAAAAAATGCCTCTCATTCTTTCATAAAAAATAAACATTATGAAATACTTATTATATCTGCTTGCTGTTATTTCTATAATTTCTTGCACTAATACAAAAAAGATTGCAGAAAAAAATACAACAACAACATCTCAAAATACTAACATGCCCGAAACAAATTATCGTCTAATTGTATCTTTCATTAGTATTGGATCAGGAACTGACAAAAAAGCAAAACAACAATATGACCAATTTATTAGTCAATACGAACAAAAATATAAAATAAAATTAAATTATGAAATTACCAGTTGGGGTAGAGAAGGAGAAGTTGACTATTGCTTTAAACTAATTGAATTGAAAGAAAAACAACAAGAATTATTTATAACAGAAACAAAAGAAATTCTTAAAAGTTCATCATTAGTTCGCTTCAAAGAAAACACGACTTGCCGACAAAAGAAATAATAAAATCAACTGTCAACTATTAAAGACGAAAACAAAGAAAACCTACCCATAACACCATGTTGGAATTTAGCGGGCGGAGATGTGCAATTTGACAATGATAACAAGTAATAAACATATTAGCGGTTTGACACAGGCTGCAAGAAAATGCCCGCCAAATCCAACATGCCACCGTTACCCACCATAATAACAAAATACAACGTAAATGATAATAACTAAATTGAATA
>JAVHRJ010000072.1:0-1269 GCA_036171595.1 Bacteroidales bacterium | reverse complement strand
TAACAGATTAGCAGGTGCAGTTTTAGGAGCTGTAAAATCTATAATAATTATTAGTATAGTTCTTCTGTTGTTAAATAAATATGATAGTACCGGATTTTTAATTAAAAACGAAACAAAGGATGGTTCGTTGCTATACAAGCCAATAACAAATCTAATTATTAAAATTTATCCGACAATTTCAACAACTATTGAAAAAACGATTAATAACAATAAAGAAAGTTTAAAATAATAACAATATATCAGTTAATAACATTGTTTATAAATTGTTAATAACTTTTTACCATAAAAGTTGACTTTTAATTTTATATGGTCGAGTTTTGTATAATAGAGTTTATACCGAATAAGGTATTTCGGTTTTTATAAAAAGTTAAAGTCAATAAAATTAATAGTTTTAAAACATCAAAAAAGTATAAAATTCAACTGTTTCTTATTCGGTATAAACTCTAATAATTAAAAAAATTAATGCTATGAAAAAATTCTATTCTATTCTATTCTGTTCTATTCTGTTGAATAGTTTAATGTTTTTAAGTAATAAAGCTAATGCACAAAATGTTTTTCCCGACACCGGATATGTGGGAATTGGAGTTCTGAATCCTCAATACCAATTAGATGTAAATGGCAATGTTCGTATTTCGCAAAATCTTTATGTTGGAGGTGGAATTATTATTTCCGACAAAGTAAATGCAACAACATCAGTTGAAACAGCTACTTTAAAATCTGCATCAATTCGAGTTGATTCAATTATTATGGATAGCACAAAAGCTGTTTATGGTGATGTTAAACTTGAAAATAAATTGAAAGTTAATGGAGATGTACAAATAAATGGTAATATAAATACGCCAGGGAATATTACATCAACCGGTAATATTTCTTCCAATGCTATAACATCAAACAGCATACAAACATCGCAACTGACAATTACCGCCGGAACTTTTACATCCGATACAGTTCATGCCGTTAAACAATTAACCGTTAATAATTCATTAAAAATTGCAAAAGAAGACATTAACAATTATGCCGAAGTTTCAACCAAAGACACAGCAGTTACTCTTGTACTGCAAAAAGAAGAAGCCGGACAAGTTGTTATAGGAACAGCGGATTCTGCGACCATACCTTTGCCCGGACAAGCAAAAGATAAACTAAGCGTTATAGGAAACACATTGCTGAAAGGGGATGTGAATGTGAACGGGAATTTAAAAATAACCGGCGGTTCACCAGGAGTGGTCGGAAGATTTTTCTTCCGACCATTTTTGTTTTTATTAACATTGC
>JAVHRJ010000071.1:0-1273 GCA_036171595.1 Bacteroidales bacterium | reverse complement strand
TGTTAATAACTTATCTAAAGTTGTTAATAAGTAGGTTTTTAGACAGTCTGACGGTATCGGGCTTTTTTATCTCTGTTATTTCAGAAGGATTCACATATTTTATCGTATTCAAATTTGTTTTCGGTTGATTTACTTCTGATAACTTCTGGTTTGCCTCCAATAATTTTACCTGAGCTTCGAGCAGTTGAATTTTGTAATTCATTAACTTTAAGTATTGGTTGAGTGTGTCTTGTGCATAGCCCGTTATTGCAATAAATACAAGCAGAATGGTGGTGAGAATGTTTTTTTTCATATTTGTTTATTTTTAGTTAAACATTAATCATTATTTTTTTATAACCTTCTTCACCACCACTCCTTTTTCCGTTTTTACTTTTACAATATACACCCCGCTTGGTTTGTCTGATAAGTCAATAGTAATCGGTGAGCGGTGAGCAGTAATCGGTAACTGGTAAATGTTTTCTCCGAACACATTATAGATTTCTATACTGCTTACAGAATACTGTTTACTGATTACTTGTATTTTTCCGTTTGTGGGGTTAGGGTAAACCTCAATACTTTCCGGTTCAATGTTTATCGAAGCAATACCAGTGGTATAAGATGAAATAAAATTTCCAAATGCAATAGGATGATTACCAACCGGTATTGTAGCCGAAACAGTATTTGTAGCCGTGTTTATTATACTTACTGTATCAGCATTTGCATCGGTAATATATACCTTATTTCCATCGGGGCTTACAGATACACCCCAAGGAGCATGACCAACCGGAATTGTAGCCGAAACAGTATTTGTAGCCGTGTTTATTATACTTACTGTATCAGCATTTGCATCGGTAATATATACCTTATTTCCATCGGGGCTTACAGATACACCCCAAGGAGCATGACCAACCGGAATTGTAGCCGTAACAGTATTTGTGGCAACATTAATAACGGATACGGTATTATCAGCATTATTTGTTATATAGGCGGTTTGGGCAATACAGTTAAAAGTTATAAAGCAAAAAGCAAAAACTTTACAAACTTTAAAACTGATTACCGATAACAGATTACTGGTTACCGATAACTGTTCACTTTTTATTGTTTTCATTTTTTGTTTCTTCTTATTTTAATTAATCATTAATCGTTAACCATTAATTCATTAAATATCCAATACTTTTTATCAGGTTATTTTGAGAAGTAGTTATTTCAATCACATTCCATTTTTTCGTTTTTGTCCAATAATCATATTTATACGTAGTATCTTTAGTCGAATAAACGTTCATACCTAAAACAT
>JAVHRJ010000070.1:0-6416 GCA_036171595.1 Bacteroidales bacterium | reverse complement strand
TTCCTGCATTGTTGGCAGATTTAAAACATACTGCAATAATTAATAAAAATGTTTTCGAAAAGCTAATGGAAGTTGGCAAATATTGTTCTATCGGACAAATTACCAATGCTTTGTTTGATGTTGGTGGGGAATACAGAAGGAATATGTAATTAACTGCTAAACAACGAACAACAAATTTTTGAACTTTCAAAAATATCCGATATTATGGTAAAACACTATGTTATTTTCCAAGTTCAAAAATATCTCTCAATTCTCTATTACTCAAATTACCTATCCAGTTTTCGCCGGTAGCCACTGTAATATCGGCAAGATGTTTTTTACTCTGAATCATATCGTTAATACGTTCTTCAAAAGTGTTTTTAGTTATAAATCGGTGAACCATAACATTACTTTTTTGCCCAATACGATAAGCTCTGTCTGTAGCTTGTGTTTCAACTGCGGGATTCCACCAAAGGTCGTAATGAATTACATGATTTGCAGCAGTTAGGTTTAAGCCGGTTCCTGCAGCTTTAAGTGAAAGAATAAATATTTTTTCGGCACGATTAGTTTGAAAATTGTTTACCATTTCGTTACGTTGCTTAATGTTACATCCACCATGATAAAACATTGGTTCGTCTTTATACCTTTCTGTAATAAAATGTTTTAAAAGTTTTCCCATTTCGGTAAACTGTGTAAAAACAAGAACTTTTTCGTTGCTCTCTGTTATGCTGTCGAGTTTGTCGAAAAGCAAATTTAATTTACCGCTAAGCGAAGCATCAAGCACGTTGTTTTTAAGAAATTGTGTAGGATGGTTGCAAATTTGCTTTAATGCCAGAATCATCTGTAAAACCAATCCCTGTCGTACAAACAAAGATTTATGGTCTATTGAAGTAATTCCTTCAATTTCGTCAAGAGCTTTTTGCAGAGTGTTTTCATATAAAGAAGCTTGTTCTTTGGCTAAAGTTGCATAACAATCCATTTCAATTTTATCGGGCAAATCGGAGATAATTGACTTATCCGATTTCAATCTTCGCATAAGAAAAGGCGCTGTAACTTTTTTTAATTTTTCGGCAACTTCAATATCATTAAATTGTTGAATAGGATTTCCGTAGGTATCATTAAATTCTTTCAAATTACCTAATAACCCGCGATTACAATAGTCAACAATACTCCAGAGTTCGCTCAATCTGTTTTCAACAGGAGTTCCGCTCATTGCAATAAAATTATTGGCAGGAATACTTTTAATTGCTTTGGTTTGCTCGGTGTTAATATTCTTAATGTTTTGTGCTTCGTCAATAATTAAAGAATGCCAGTTTTTCTTTTTCAAATTTTTAGCATCACTTCTAATCACACCATACGAAGTAATTAAAACATCAAAATCATCATTATAATCAATTTTACGATTTGTACCATGGAAAATTTTTATCTTTAACAAGGGTGCAAATTTTTGAATTTCTGCTTCCCAATTGCTTAAAAGTCCGGTAGGAACAACAACTAAAACTTTTTCATTTTCGAGCAAACCTTCTTCCTTATATTTTTGTAAAGTAGCAATTACCTGAATGGTTTTGCCTAATCCCATATCATCGGCAATAACGCTGCCAAAACCAATTTTTGCATTACGATACATCCACGAATAACCACGCTTTTGATAAGGCCGAAGTTGTGCGTTTAAACCTTTTGGCAGTGGAATTTCGTTAAACTCAGTCAATTCTTTTATCATTTTATTTACCTCATCAGTCATCTCAATTTTAGCTCCAAGATATTCACCGCTTAAAGCCGAACGGAGTATTTGAAAAGCACTGAGTTCTTTGGTTTCTGTAAAATGTTTATACAATTTTTCCAATTCCTCTTTTTTAACATAAATGTAATTGGTTTTGAATTTTATTAAACCATTAGATTTTTTCAGAAGTTTTTTAAACTCTTCTTCATTCATTAATGTATCGCCAATTGCAACTTGCCAGTCAAAATCGAGTAACTGGTCGAGCCGAAGAAACGATTTCCCCTTTTCCTTGCTTTTAACTTTTATGCTTGCTTTTGGTTTAAGAATATATTGTAACGATTTTGGCAGAAGAATTGAAATATCAAGCAACTGAATTGCAGGAATCATCTGAATTAAAAAAGGTGCAAAAGTTTCAATATTCAGTTCTATCATTTTATTTCCATTAGTGTTTATATAAGTATCAAGTCCGGGAATAAAATTGCTTAATTGGGTTAATGATTGTAAAATTTCATATCTTTCAAGTTCATGTTTTTTTAAATTCAAAATATCACGAAGTGAAACCGGCACATCATATTTTTTGATAGTGTTTTCAATGTTAATTGTTACAAGAAACTTTTCGGCGGGTAATTCTTTTACTGTAATTATTGGCTTATACTTACCTTGTGTAATAAAATATTTATTAGTCCAAACCAAAATTCCTCCGCTAAGTGCATCTTCACCGGGTTTTACAAACGGGTAATTTATTTTTCTGAAAAACAAACTCAAAAATAAATCATCATTTTTAGATTCTCCGAAAACATGCATCAATTCGGTAATAAAGAGTGAAAGCAAATTAAAGGCAGTATTGTTATTAATTTCTTTGAACTTATTTTGTGTTTCCCAAAGAAAAATTTCGGGAGGTAAAATATCATTTAATTTTCCGACTAATTGTTTTACCTCTTTGCTTAACATAGCAGGTAACCATCGAATAGTGTATTCTTTGTTTTTTAACTGAACAATTTGCGGAACAATTGCACCATTTGCTAACAAATGAACAGCAAAATGTAAAACAGTATGCAACGAAGCTGTTGAAGGTTGATAATCGAGAATTTTTGATGATGGGATTTGTGCAAGCTGGTGAAGAAAATCAAATAGCAAAAATCCGTTATCATTAACGAGTACACGGGAATTAAATTCTTCGTTAATGGTAATTTTTTGAGCCGACCTGTGATTAATATCTAATTCATTAACTTTAACATTAAGAAAAAGATTCTCTAAACTGATTTTTCCATACACAACTTTTTGAGCATTTTTAACTACTTTATTTAAGTTGATGCTGTATTTTTCTTTAAAATTTCCGCTGCCGGTATAAAAAGGGGGGAAATCGGAAAGTAAAGCTATTAATGGTTCGTGAATAGGTGTAAGCTTTGAAAAAACAAGCTTTTGATATGCGTTTTCAGTATTATAGTTGCTTTTCTTTTTTGCTTTGTTATCAAAGTATAAATCAATTATTTTCGGAATTTTAGCATTTTCTTTGTTTACTTTAATACCTAATTTATTGAGTTCGGCAATTAAATCAACATTGTGGAGATTAAAAACAAGAAACGGATTATTGTCAATTTCAGTGCTTAGTTTATAAATTACTGATGCTAAATGCTTGCATGGTACCGCCCAATCGGGACAAGAGCATTGCATTTTAAAATCGGTCCATTGTTTAGGAAAAACTTTTAATCCCATTGTTTGTGCAATATTAAGAACTTCGGGGTCGAGTTCGCGATTCAATAATTTTGAAATAATAACAGGTTTTTGGGCTAATTTGAGTATAAATTCTCTTAATTCGGGGTCGAAAAAAGGAGGTAAAATAATATCAACTTTGTATGGGGTAGGGCGACTGCCTGCAACTTTTGCACTAATACGATTATTAGTTATTGTTATTTGTTTTACTGCACCTTTATTTGCGTATGTTATTCCACGAGGAAGACGATTGCTGTAATCAATATTATTTAACGAATTAAGCCATTGCTGCCCCCACCATGTTTTTCCGAAGTTCAACATATTTAAAAATATTTAGATTTTACAAACTCAAAACTAATAATTAATATTTTCTATAGAGGGATTTTTAATAATTATATTTTTCGAGGTTAAAAAAATTTTAAAATAAAAAAAGTTGAGAAACAAATAACAAATTAACTTCATACAAGTTTAAGGTTTCAAGTTTAGGTTTTTTGGTATGGGTTTTAGCTCGAAATATTTGTAAATAAAATTTACTCAATTACAAATGCAACCCGAAACAAAAAAAAACATAAATTCTGAATTTCAATTAACTTCATACTTCGTGTCAGCAAGAAAACCCAGTGTTTGTTAGAGAAAACATCAAGTTCAAGGCTTGCGAAGTACCGAAAATGCGGAGTTCCGCCAAAGCGGAATGAGTAATTTTCGGTACAAGCATAACGAAGAACTTATCGAAGCGATCTCACGAACACATTTAAAAATAAAAAGAAATGTGAGTAAATTGATGTTTTCTTGCAAACACTATATAATTATTTAATTGGATTTGGTATTAATGAAAAACGACTTTCATACAAAGGGTTTGGACATACACAACCTCTAACACAAGAAAGAACAAGCGAAGAACAACAAATGAACCGAAGAGTTGAAATAAGAATATTAAAGAAATAATTAAATAAAGTTTTAAGTGTTAAACATAAGCATTTCAACAAATACCTTAACAATAAAATCTTTTTCAAAAATTATTTATTTATTTAAAAATTATTTTTTATATTTGCACTATATTATAACTAATATATTTAACAAATTATATTTATGAAAAATAATTTCACCCCCCTCCCGTACAACAATCTATATAACAGCGTGTTGTATGTTTGCATTATTTCGAACAAATAATATTTTTGCACAACTATCAATTGCTCAGAAATCTGGAGCTGTAAGTGAATACACAGGTTGGCTATACAATAGAACGGGTTTATTCTTAGGCGATTCCATTCAGCCATCTTCAATGCTTGATGTAATGGGACAAATAACTTTACGTGGTGGAAATCCCGGATTAAACAAAATTTTAGTTAGTAATGCCAACGGATTAGCAAAATGGCAAAGTCTAACATCGGGTTTTGGAATTTCAATTACCGATTCTACTATTACCAACTCTGCTCCCGACCAAACTGTTATTTTAAATTCTGGTAGCGGAACAAATATTACAGGAATTTATCCAAATTTTACAATTAATAATTCACAACCCGACCAAATAGTTAATTTAACTGGAAGTGGAGCAACATCTGTAACCGGAACTTACCCAAACTTTACAATTTCGAGTACCGATAATAACAATACATACACAGGCGGTACAGGTATTTCAATTTCAGGTAATACAATAAATAGTGTTTGGACAAAAAACAATAACGATATTTACAACAACAATAGTGGAAACGTAGGAGTGGGTATTCAAACGCCACAAAATATTTTACATCTTCATGAAAATCCACAACATAATGGACTTATTTCATTATCAGCTTTTTACGGTTTGCAAATTACTAATTCTGTCACCCAAGCTACATCAACCGATGGTTTGTTAATTGGTGTTAATGGCTATAAAAATGCTACAATAAATTTACTCGAAAATGCAAATTTATTAATTGGAACAAATAACAAAGATTATTTAACAATATTATCCGATGGAAAATTCATGTTTGGCGAAACCGGAACTCCAACTGCACACGTAAATATTTTTTCGCCAACTACACAAACAGGTGGGTTGCTAATTACTAAAGACGGAACAGGTTATGCTTTACAAGCTATTGTAAACAATACTCACACTACTCCATTAATATTAAAAAATGGTACAAATACTTTAATGACTGTATTAGGTAATGGTAGAGTTGGTATTGGCACTGATTCTCCAGACTGCAAACTTCTAATAGCTGATAATCTGCCTATTGCAGTAAAAGCAATATCAACTTCGGCTTCGCCAGTTACATATTGGGCAGCTAATAGTATCTTTTCTTATGGTTTAATGGTTGATGCACAAGGTAAAGGAGCAATAGTAAAAAACATAAATGCTGCACAACCCGAAAAAATAATTTCGTTCGATAACGGACAAGTAAAAATAGAAAACCTGCCACTAAACAATAGCCCTGTGAACGTTGTTGTAGATGATGGAAATGGAAATATTGGTAAAAAAGATATTTCTGCTTTGGGCGATAATTTAGGAAACCATATTGCTACGCAAAATATAACTCTTGGCGACCATGCAATATTTTTGCGTGGTACCGGCGATTTTAATCATGGTTTAAAGTTTACTACTAATTTTGGAGGATTTCAAAATTTAGATGGTCCAGTTATTTTTGGTTATAGTACTGGTGTATTAGGTACTACTTATGGTGGTGAAAAACTTGCTCTTTATTGGAATAATTCTGGAAATGTTGGGATTGGAATTGCCAACCCGGGCTCGAAACTTTATGTTCAAGGAGGACAACTGAAGGTTAACGAAGCAGAAACAGGTGCTGGTGAATTAAGGGTCGGTGCTGCTTGGGGATATCCAGGAATTTATGGAGAAAGTGCAACAAAGCCATTAGTATTAGGAAGTGCAACTAACAATATATACATGAATGGAAATGTTGGTATTGGTACTGAACCAAACTATAAACTACATATAAAAGGTACTACCGAAAACGAATCACTCCTTTATCTCGAACCTGCTGTTTGGGCTACACACAAATATGCC
>JAVHRJ010000069.1:0-1283 GCA_036171595.1 Bacteroidales bacterium | reverse complement strand
TTTGTTATCCTCTTGCATAAAATTTGCTATTAAAAAATATCTTTAAAATGTTCCCTACAATTATTCGGCAAAAAAAACTAAAATATTCTATTTCAACAAGATTTTACAGATGATTTTACACCATAGGCATAGGTGTTATATATTAGTTATATATTTGTTTTATAACAAATACACAAATGTTTTATACCAAATTGTTTTCGGAGTTCAAATGTTATGAATTAGAAAATATACTTGAGATTATATATATGCGATTAAACAATAATTTTTAAATAAAAATGCAAATAGTTAACACAATTCAGTATTTAATAAATTATGCAAATGTTTTATGCCAGCTACACAGATGTTTTATATCAAGTTGTTTTCGGAGTTCAATTGTTCTGAATTTGAAAATATAATGATATTATATTGATGCGATTAAACAATAATTTTCAAATAAAAATACCAATAGTGAACACAATTTAGTATTAAATAAATTTACAGATGATTTTACACCATAAACAAATTAGAGTCTGTCTGTAATGTCAAAAATTGCCACAGATTTCACAGATTTAAAATTATTGTTACTACTCAGCAGCATGTATAATTCAGAATAAGATAAGAAATTTAAAAAAAATATTCAATGACAAACGCACAACTATCAATGTACAAGTATGAATCCGGCAAATAACGAACTCGCTTAAATGTTAACCATGCTTTTGCTGTTATCGAGATTCTTTCTTGCAGTTTCAATACTTTTTGAAAAGATAGCAAGAAGTTCCAAACATTCCTTAAATGCCATTTCTGATTTACTTAAAACTTCCTTATAAGGTTTTCTGATAATAATTTTTAAAGCAACTTTTGTTTCGCGAAGTTCTTTTCTACAGATTCCCATTTTATGAATAAAGTCATTTCTGGATTCCGCCTCTTGCGCTTCACCATAATTCAAAGCAGGTGAACTCCCGCTTCTTATCATTTGCCCACCAATATGATTAGCTGCTTTTGTGTTAAGCAGGGCTTCTACAATATTCGTTATCATAATTGCAAAATCTATTAACCTATCTTCAAGGTTAAACTTCCTTTCTTCCTTAGTCATTTTTAATTTTTTATTTGTTAATTGTAAATTGAATATTTGACATTGTTCATTTTTCGATATTTCTTCATTTGATGCTGAGTAGTAACAAATTATTATTTACCTTTTAATCAGTGACTAGTGATTTTTTATTTTTTAATTTCTCCGATATTACGGACAGACACTAATTTACCTAAAAAGTTGCATTTACTAATTGTAATTAGTGTCTGTCCGT
>JAVHRJ010000068.1:0-1291 GCA_036171595.1 Bacteroidales bacterium | reverse complement strand
CAAAAGACAATTTAGGAATCAAAAAAGCAATTAAAGTATTTGGAATAAGTGTAAGCACTTATCGTATTTGGGCAATGGAAGTACATTTTAAATGCGGACAATCAATCACAAAATTATGTAGCAATGCTTATCCGCAACAGCTTACACCAAAGGAAGTACACAAGATGCACAAAATGTTATCCGATGAAAATTTTTTGCATTGGCCTATTATTTCTGTTGCTTATCATGGCATGAAAACAGGCAAATTAAAAGCGCATCCAAATACTTGGTATAAATACGCAAGACTTATGGAAATGAAGCGTAGAAAATTCCGAAAAAAAAGAACCAAATACGAAGTTGGTATAAGAGCCAATGCACCAAACGAAAAATGGCACGCTGACATTACTGAAATTCGCACCGCTGATGGAATATTATCTTACATTTATTTAGTCGTAGACAATTTTTCACGTTACATTATTAATTGGCGCGTTGCTCCTAAAATATGCGCACAAATCCGACTTGAAACTTTTAGAGAAAGCATTATATTCGCAGGGCTTACGCCCGACCAAGTAGACACCACACAACTTATAGTTGATGGCGGTTCAGAAAACAATAATAAAAAAGTAGAAACTTTTCTCGAGAAATTTCCGGTAGAAAAAGTTGTCGCATTAAAAGACATTTTAAAATCAAACGCATTAGTAGAATCAATTAACAAAACACTAAAATATAGTTATCTATTCCCGAGAAACCTTATGAACGCGGACGAACTCATAACTGCAATGAAAAAATATATTATCCCAGACTACAACAATCTTCGACCACATGGCTCACTGCATGGACTTACACCACAAGAAGCATACGGAAGAGTTTCGGTAGACTTTAAAGGAATAAGATTAAAAATGGAAAAAGCGCATCACGAGAGAATAAATTATAATCAAACACACTCATGTTTAAACTGTGTTTACGGGTGCAACAGATAAATAAACCGACAAAATAATACTTCATAATTAAATAAACTCTTATTTTAAACTGTATTTACGGTGGCGAGAGAAAAATAAATCGACAAAATAAAACTACCGACAAAAAAGTAAGAAAAAATTAGTCAGACATATTTGAAATGAATGAAAAATTGCTTATTATTGTTGTTATAGCTTAATGTTCCTATATAGAAACATTTAGTGTTGTAAGCTCTTGTGAAATGACACGGTTAGACCACTGTTTTTGAATGGTTTGCTAATCCGACCTGACAGTGTAACGTACAGTAGACAATGGTTTAACAACTCGAAAGAAAAAAACGCAAGCAGCCAACATC
>JAVHRJ010000067.1:0-1292 GCA_036171595.1 Bacteroidales bacterium | reverse complement strand
TATTTTTTTCATTTAAACCCTAGGCTCCGCCATGCGGTAGGTCTAAGGTAAAAAACACGGCGCCAGTGCCAGGCTCGTTACCAACAAGCAACACGAGAATTACGTTCCAGGGATTTATTATAAAATAGAATTAATCATTTTTTAAAACAGAAATCATAAACAAAAAAAAATAAGACAATATGAAATATTTTTTATCAATTTTATTTGTTGCAAATGTAATTATTTGTATTGGACAAGATTGGGCTCCTGTTGGCACAACATGGTATTATACGGAGAGATATGCATTTTCTGGTAATGAAGATTATTTTTTACTTAAATCTGAAAAAGATACGGTTTTTAATGGTCTTAATTGTAAATATATTTCTAAAAATGAATTAATATTTTGTTCTGATAGGCCATTATACGAAATTGTATTTTCAAGAAATGATACAGTATTTTTCTTTGATTCACATTTTAATGAATTCCAAATATTGTATGACTTTAATGCACAAGTTAACAGTGGTTGGATAATTAAAACTGTAGATAATATTAACTCAAATATTGATACTATTTTTGTAAAGGTTGATTCAATATCTAATGTCTTGATAAATGGTCAAGTATTAAAAAAGTTTCATGTTACATATCATTGTTATTTTGAGCAATTCTATGACATGCAATTACCTTCTGAAATAATAGAAAAAATAGGAGATATTAATTATTTATTTAATTTTTACCCACAAGATGCAATGACATGCGATGCGAATTATTCTTCGGGATTGCGTTGCTATTATGATCCAATATTTGGAAATTATGAAACAGGAATAGTTGATTCCTGCAATTACACACATATTTGGGTTGGAATTAATAAAAGTCCAGAGAATGATCAAAATCTTATAATTTATCCCAATCCAGCAAAATCAAATATAAATATATCTGGAATTAATCATTTAAAATTGAGTTATACAATTACAAATTTAATGAATGAGAAAATAATAAATAAAAGAGAATTAAAAGAATCAATTAATATAGAAAATCTTCAAAAAGGCATTTATTTATTTTATATTTATGATGAACAAAATATTTTAATAAAAATTGAAAAAATAATAAAAATATAATGCCTGCCAATTATCATTAATGCATATGAAATAAAATATTATGACAAATAGGACTATGAAAAATGTTATTAAAAATGACTTTAAACAGTAATTCAAAACTAAATTATAAGTTGACAAATAATGATAAAATAAGGATAAGTTGCCAGTTGGTAACATCGTGTAAGCCCCATTTTTGCAGGGATTGATAACGCTAAGGCT
>JAVHRJ010000066.1:0-1296 GCA_036171595.1 Bacteroidales bacterium | reverse complement strand
CATCGTTTGAATAGTAGTAAAGTCCAGTTACAGCGTAATTTGATTTCGGGTTTTTTGGTTTTTCTTCTAAACTAATAACTTTTCCATCATCGCTAAATTCAGCAACTCCATATCTTTCAGGATCTTTTACATAATACCCAAAAACAACTGCACCTGAATTAATGCATGCTGCCTCTTTTAATACTTTTCTAAAACCATATCCATAAAAAATATTATCGCCTAAAACCATGCAAACACTGTCGTTTCCAATAAATTTTTCGCCAATAATAAAAGCTTGTGCTAAACCATCGGGCGAAGGTTGTTCTTCGTAAACAATAGATATTCCTATTTGCGAACCATTTCCTAGCAAATCTTTGTATAAATGAATATCTTTTGGTGTTGATATAATAAGTATTTCCTTAATTCCCGACATCATTAATACTGATAACGGGTAATAAATCATTGGCTTATCGTAAATTGGAATAATTTGTTTTGAAATTGTTTGCGTAATTGGATAAAGTCTTGTTCCAGAGCCACCTGCTAAAATAATACCTTTCATAATCTATAATTTTAAAGATTTTTTAAAATAATTAATTGTTTCGATAAGCCCTTGTTCAAGCGGAATTTTAGGCTCCCAACCATTAAGTTCTTTTTTTGCAATAGTAATATCTGGTTTTCGTTGTGTAGGGTCGTCTTGTGGAAGTGGCAAATATATAACTTTTGATTTTGAATTTGTAAGTTTTATTATTTTTTCGGCAAGTTCTAAAATTGTAAATTCACCAGGGTTTCCAATGTTTACAGGGCCTGTAAAACTATCTTTTGTCGCCATCATTCTAATCATTCCTTCAACTAAATCTGAAACAAATTGAAAGCTACGAGTTTGTGAACCTTCGCCAAAAACAGTAATATCTTTATTGTTAAGTGCTTGTACTATAAAATTTGAAACAACTCTACCATCGTTAGGATGCATTCGTGGGCCATAAGTATTAAAAATTCTAATTATCTTAATTTTTACATCGTTTTGTTTATTATAATTTACAAAAAGCGATTCGGCACAACGTTTTCCTTCATCATAACATGAGCGAATACCTATCGGGTTTACATTTCCCCAATATGATTCGGGCTGTGGATGAATGTCTGGGTCGCCATAAACTTCGCTTGTTGATGCTTGCAATATTTTTGCTTTAGTTCGCTTTGCTAAACCAAGCATATTAATTGCTCCCATTACCGAAGTTTTTATTGTTTTTATTGAATTGTACTGATAATGAATTGGTGAAGCAGGGCAGGCAAGGTTATATATTTCATCAACTTCAAGAA
>JAVHRJ010000065.1:0-6560 GCA_036171595.1 Bacteroidales bacterium | reverse complement strand
TTAGATTTTTTTAAACAATGTTTCCAACAGTTTATAAAGTGCGAAACTTTAGTAACTAATAGTGGGAATATTGGAATTGGCATATCCATTCCAAATGCAAAACTACATGTTGCCGGTACTGGTATTTTTAACGATAATGTTGGTATTGGAACACAAGATGTTTCACAAGCCAGATTGCATATAAATACAACTGGTACAGCATTGCTTTTAGAATCAAATTCTATTGGTGCGTTGTTTAAATGCAACAGTACTGAAAGTAAGGCATTTAAAATACAAAGAAATGGAGCCGACGAACTTACCATTTGGGGCGATGGGCGTGTATGGGCACGCAAAGTTAAAGTGCGACAAGGTGGGTGGAGCGATTTTGTACTTAAAAACGATTACCAGCTTACACCTACAAATAAATTAAGAGAATATATAAATGAATACCACCACTTACCTAATGTTCCAACCGAACAAGAAGTAATAAAAAATGGTATTGATTTAGGAGATATGAATGCTGTATTGTTGCAAAAAGTTGAAGAACTTACCTTATATATGCTCCAACAGCAAGATGAAATTGATGCTTTAAAAAAGCAAATGCAGTTATACAATAACACCAAATAATATAGCACATGAAAAACATTATTCTCATTGTTATATTATTGCTTCTGCAAAATGTTTTTGCAGAGGCACAAATATTTAAGGGTACTCCTAAAAAATTAAGCGATTTAAATTTTTATCCAAAACCAAATGGGTACCCGAGTGCTAAAATTATTAGTATAAGCGAACTAAATTTACCCGATGTAGAGAAAGTTTTTCCAAAAGCAAAATTATGCGATATTTTTATGGAAGGACAATCTTTTGTAGGTATTGAAAAATCTCATGGTTATTACTTATTATATAAGGGTAAGTATTATAGTGATTTTTCTTATTTATCACAAATAGAACAAAAAGCTAATAAAAACAAACTTAGCACGTATAGTTTAAAAGAACGTGTTGAAGCTTATACTACTGTTGCGTTTTATAAATATTTGAAAGGTGAAGTAAAGGTGGATTCAATTACTTATATTGAAATTGCAGATAATGGTAATGGTGGTAAGGTATTAACTTATAATTTTGATTTTAAAGTTAACGATATAAATTACAATGGCACAATAGAAATTGATGACAAAGAATGGATAACTCATATTTATATTATACAGATAAACAGGGGTGCTAATTTTGCTTCATTTTATACAAAAACAAAAAGTTTGCTTAATTTTATAAACGCTGATAATAGTGAATATTATAACAATATTTCGCATTATTATTTCAAAGTTGAAGATAATTCTAACGATGTGAAAATTGAAATAAATGGTCTCGATCCAAATGAAGAAGTTCAATGTTTATTTGTAGATTATATAAATCATTCAACTGTTTATGAAACTAAAAATATAATTGCAGGTACAAATGGGAAAGCATATTATCATTACTTTCAAGACCCTGTTATTACTGGGGTATATTGCATTAGAGTTATGCGAAACAATTCTTCTCCAATATTAGATTATTCAAAAGCTTTTATTCCCGAGCACCGCCTCGAAGCAAATTTAAGTACAGGTTTTAAATACCGTATTTATTACACCGATATGTTTTACAATTCGGCATCGCTAAATATTTCGGAAAGCGATTTTGTAACTGCTGTAAAAGATGCTGTTGAAAAATCGTATCAGAAAGAAGTAACAGATTGGAATTTTTGCTCAACAATGTCAGATAATAATAATACTCTTGATGTTTATCTGCATAATTATTACGAAAGCAACTTTATTTATCATCAAGATTTAAATGAAATCCATTCTAATAATATTATGGATCCCCTTGCTTTCTATCACATTAGTAATAATTATGTTATTGCATCTGATTTTAATTTTCCTAATATTGGTAATCTAACTTCCCTTCATTATACTTCAACAACTGATTTTATACATTCAGGCATTTCACATGAATTTTTTCATGCAGTGCAACAAACTATTAGGGGGCAAAGTTCATCACTTTTAAGCAATTCTGAAATGTATTGGCTTACCGAAGGTACAGCCCGCTTTATACAAACCGTTTTTATGAAAGAGCCAGATACATATAATAGCGATGTAGAATTTCAACAAGGTGCTGCCTATAATTTTAATGCCAATAAATTTTTAGACCAAAGGCTATATTCATCAACAGCATTACCTTCAGATAATTATAACACCGATGCAGGTGCTTTAAAAAATTTAAGTTACGATTATGCATTATTTTGGCGTTTTTTATACGAGAAAAATAACACATTATCATTAACTGCTATTAAATACATATTGCAAAACATTAACAATTCCTATTCGATAAATAACATTACAAGTACGATAAACAATAATTTAAACGGCATTTATACAAACTATATTGCTTCAGTAAACGATTTTGCAAAAAAAATATATTTAATTAACAAAGCTGGGGTTTGGAATAACACAGCAAGTTATAATGTTCCTAAAATAGAGATTATTCCCTATACTTATAATTTTGCTGTTCCAAAAACAGTATCAATGCAGGCAGCTTATGGTATTAGTATTCACGAAATATCTTTTAATGCTTCTGGAGTACGTTTATTACAATTAACCCCATTAAGCAATAGTAGTAAATATAATGTAAATATTTTAGTTTATCATAACGGGCAACCACAACCAGATGATGATATTCATGTAATTAGTTCGCAAAGCGAAAGTTTTCCAATAAATATTACCTCAACAAGCGACAAGTTGGTTTTAGTATTTGTAAATTCAAAAGGGAATGATAACACTTCATCTATTCAATATAAATTAACTTATAATACTGGTTCTATTGTAAATTTTACACCAACAAATATCAATATAACTCAAGGTTCATCGGTGCAATTTCACGACATATCAACTGGCACAGTTAGTTATCGCACATGGACTTTTGATGGAGGAAATCCATCATCATCTACCGACCAAAATCCAACAGTAGTTTATAATAGTGTAGGTTCTTATGATGTTACATTAGATGTTAACTATAATCATGATATTAAAACTGTACAAAATTGCGTAACAGTAGCTTATGCACCAAGCGGTTTAACAGCCGATTTCTCATATTTAGCTGACCCAAACAACAGTAAATATCTTTATTTCACTGATTTATCTTCTAATTCTCCAACATCATGGAGTTGGGATTTTGGCGATGGTTATACATCAAACGATAAAGACCCTACTCACCATTATAATTATAATGGAACTTATGCTGTTACACTTACTGTTCAAAATCAAAACGATGAATCAACAATTGTAAAAACTATTGTAGTTTCAGATAATCATGCCGATATTTACATAAGTGGTTATACATATTCAAATTTAATAGGAATACCAAATGTAGCTGTTAATGCTTTAGATAACAACAACGATTTAATTGGTTCTACAATATCGGGAAACAATGGCAACTTTGTATTGTCGGTACCATATAATTTTTCGGGAAAAATATATGCCGAAAAAACCGGTTTCTCTTGCACTCCTATTACATACATGGGGCTGCAATATTCAACAAACAATGTTATATTAAATTTATACCCAGTACAGTTACAAATAATACCAACACAAGTTTCAGGCTTGTATTATAAATTTGATGCTATTGGTGCACCTATCGGAACTATAAGTTATCACTGGATAATAACACCAGACCCTGGTGGAAGTACCGATGATTTTGAAGAAACAATATTTTCAAACACCTTATATCAATATTTTAATTGTAACCCCCAACAAAATATAATATATACTGTTTTTGTTGAAGCTCAAACTGAAACAGGGCAGGTATTTGCAGCAACACCATTTTCTTTAACCATTTATCATTGTACAAATGTAACTTCAGCTATTAAATATCCCAATAATTGTAAAACTATTCGTAAAGGCGATTGTGTTCAGATAGAAGATATTTCCTATCCTTTTGATAATATTTCAAGAGTAGTGGTATGGTTTGATGGCAACTCCGAAACATGGGACACAAAGCTATGTAGCTATGGAGGTTGTTTTGCTCCAGATGATTTTATTTATACCGCCAATTGCCGAAGATTTGAGCATTGTTTTAGTTCTCAAGGTGTATATAACGGTGCCTTAACCGCATATAATTTGAATAACCAATCATATAATAGTACATATTTCGATATGGTTATTGTAGATTGTTTTAATACTTCATATAATTTTAATAATTCTGTTTATTATTTAAATAACAATGTTCACAATTACTACGCAGGAATTCATGCTGTTAGTAGTATGTCAAATATTAGTAATTATCAAAATAAAAACATTAATGTTTATGCTTGTAACGAAATAAATCTTGATGGCGATTTTAATATTGAACCTAATAATGGATTAGAAGTAAACTTTGAAATTGACACATGTCTTTATATAAACCCAGATGAGAAAGAAAATAACGAAGAACAAGAAAATTCTGTTTTTGTAAATGATAACGAAAATACAAATCAACCGTTTATTGACAATAATATAAATGATATAATAAAGATTTTTCCTAACCCTAACGAAGGGCAATTTGCAGTAAAAACACTATCGAACGAAATTAAAACCCTGCAACTTTTTAACTCTTTAGGAGAGCCAATAAAAACTTTCGAAAATATTGAAAATACACTTTATTTGATAGATATTTCGACTTATTCGGCTGGCTTTTATTTTTTAAAAGTTAATACTGCAAAAGATGTATATTTATTTAAAATAATTTATTCTAAAATTCAATAAAAAATGAAACAAAGTTTATTTTATATACTTATTGTTATTTTTGTAATAATTATATTTACAACATCATTTATTAATAGTGATATAAAAATGGAATCAAATATTACTGATGA
This sequence comes from Bacteroidales bacterium, assembly GCA_036171595.1. GTDB lineage: Bacteria > Bacteroidota > Bacteroidia > Bacteroidales > GWA2-32-17 > GWA2-32-17. Next base: position 1,702 of record JAVHRJ010000065.1, on the reverse strand, counting down.
AATTCAACAAATAGAACAACAATATGCAACAATGCCACCAGATACAGGACGAAAGAAAATAAATGAGCCAATTTATGATGAAAATTACATAAAAATTGAAGACACTACTAATAACCTACATGAAAAAATTGAGACAACTGTCAATAATTCATATTCAAAAACAAAAGTTATTAATAGTGATGACGTTTTGTATGGTGTTATTAAAAACGGGAATAGTTGTGGTGCTTATCCAGAGTTAGATGTTTATATGGACTGCGAAGATCATAATCCTGCAACAACATCACATGGATGGACTGGAAGCAGTTATGTTGATAATGCAAAAAATGTAATGTTAAAGTTTTGTATTGTCGATGCTTCTGCTCAATTTCATAGAACAAATGTTGATTATGGAGTTCTATCGTTAGGTATAACAAATCCTTTTTTAGGAGGAACTATCCATATTAAAACCTTTACAAATGAAGTTGGCGACCATGGTGCGGGTAACAATATTAATAGTACTACTTATAAACCACTAAATGGCACATCGACTGACATCCATAATTTAAATTTTTATTCAAATGTGTTATATTTTCCATTTTCAGATTATTCACATCCACGTTGTTTTGATTGCTTTGGTAATGCTAAAAATTATTACTTAACTGAGCTTTATTTTTTTTATTTTCCAAAAGACCCATCTTATAATGAAATGGAAGAATCAGATTTTCCGAATTTAGCTACTCTTGGTGGTTATAATTATGGTGTTTTCGGTCGTTTTGGGCAGAATCAGGGGTACATTTTTACAGATGATGAGGATAATGATAAAAATGAAAACTATTGGAAAAAAAATTATAATAGTGGTGGCATATCAAATATTATAGAAAACGTTGATGGCGTTAACTCAAGAATATATTTTAGTAAAGTTAAAAACTGTTCTAACTAATTAAAAAGTAAATATATGAAAAAAGCAAAGACAATCATTATTCTATTTCTTTTATGCTATTCTTTTAATCTTATAGCACAAGATTCCTTATTGCAGACCGAACTTACTTTTTATCCGTTTTTTCATTACAAAAAATTATCAGGTATTGGTACCGAAACATTTATCAACAATAATAACAATAAAGGACCTTCATTTCTTGTTGCTTTCCCTTTAAGAAAAAAAATAAATTTATCAATTGGATTAATTTTTTCTCAAAATTCTATGGAGTCATATTTTAATGATAGCACACAAAAATTTTATCCAGATCCTCGTTATACTGATATAAGTTCTTACCCCTTAACTTACATTTACCATTATAAATACTCTGAACTTAATATTGGTATACCCATTTTTATTAACTATAAATTACTTCAAAATACTAAGTTTATTTCGTTTATTTCAAGTGGAATTGAGTTTGATATATGGAGCTATTCTATACGTATACATGAAATTTACCCAATTGAGCCAATAAATAAAGAAGTTTATTACAATAGTGGTTTTAATTCATTACTTGATGAAACAAAGTATAATTTTAATATAAGTTTAACCATAAAATATTTTCCATTAAAACATTTTGGCATATTAATAAAACCTTTCGCAACATACAATTTAGCTTTTGATAAATATTCCTTACAATATGGATTGGGGGTGGGAATATGTTATCGTTAAATAAATCATACAATGTTTTCGGTCGTTTTGGTCAGCATCAGGGGTATATATATACTGATGACGAAGATCAAGATA
>JAVHRJ010000064.1:0-6584 GCA_036171595.1 Bacteroidales bacterium | reverse complement strand
GGTTGTAATTAAATAAGATAAAAATTTGTTTTAATTAAAATTTTATTATTAGCTTTGGAGTACTCCTCAGAATAAATTCATTATGAATGTAATATATTCGTAAATGTTGTTCAATTTTTATCATTATGGAAATAATTACTATTAAATGTGTCTCTATTTCACCAATGTTTATTGGCAATGCCAATACAAAAAATGCTGAATTAAGACCAGCTGCCATAAAGGCATCTTTACGGTTTTGGTGGCGTGCACTTCATCCAAATTTATCTGTTAGTGAACTAAAAGAACAAGAAGCTGCGTTTTTTGGGGGAAGTTATCGGAAAACAACTGATGGTAAAACAACTATGGAAAATGTCCTACCATGTTTCCGTATTATTAGCGTTAGCCAGATTAAAGTTACTCCTAACATTCCAATTGACCCAAGAAGAGGAAAAGAAAAAGTAACTACTAAAGCTATACCAAAAGATATAACTTTCAAAATCGAAATTATTATTTTAAAAAGCGAAGAAGCAATAAAAAATAAGATTTTTGCCATTTTTTATTTAGCATCGGCTTTAGGTAGTTTAGGTAAGCGTGCTAGAAGAGGTGCCGGTGCTTGGAGAATTACTGATATGGAATATAATAATAAAATAATTGGTGACAATATAAATGAAATTAATACTGATAAAACCATTAATGATGCTGTTAAGAAATCTAATACAGTTTTACCTTATTTAGTTAATTATGGAATAGGCGATGAATATGAAACTGAAACAGCATTAAGAATAAAAATTATGGAAAGTGCTCATACAGCAAAACTTAAAAATTTGAATTTGTTTAATGACTATTTGGGTGGTGCAAATCCAAGACTTTCCTCTCCAATTTACGTATCAATGATTGCTTCAGAAGGTGAAAAAGTTAAACCTATTATTACGCGACTAAATTTCAAGAAAAACTCTATTCAAACAGACAATATATTAGGTTTAGAACTGCAACAAGATTTTATAAAAGCTATTTTAAATATTTAAAGTTTATGAGCAAATACCTATTTCTATTTACCATAGGTCCTGTAAAAAGTTTTATAAGGGAGTCGCGTAAAGCTCAAGATCTTTTTGCCAGTTCTGCTTTATTGAGTAACCTGTGTAAGACTGCCATATTAAGTGCTTATGATAAATTTAGCAGTTATGATTTTGAACTCATTACACCTACAATAAGTAAAGATAGTTTAAAGAAATCCACTTTTCCATCCATACCCAATCGGTTTTTAGCTTCGGTAACCGGTGATGCTGATGCATTGGTAAAAATTGCAAGTGAAATTGAAAATTTTATGAAAGCTGAATTTGCCATAATAAAACTCAATAATACTAAAGTTTTGCCGCTACCAAATGGGGCTGAAGAACAACTCGAAAATCATTTAGACATTCGTTGGGCCTTTACTGAATATACAACTGAAAATTACGATTTGGCATTTAGCACGATTAATAAACGGTTGGCTGGTATTAAAAATTACAACCCATTACCACAAAACAAATTAAATGAATCGGGTAGAAAATGTATTGTAGATGGCAAGTTAAATGTAAAATTTTATAGAGAGACTAAAGACAACGAAATAGAAGTTAATCCGAAAACAAAGCTTTATAAAAAACTTTTTCAGCCAAAAGATGATGTTACCATTATTGAGCCAGATGACGAGGAACTTTTAAAAATTTGGCAATTACAACAGGGGGAAGGCATAAGTGCGGTAACCTTAAAAAAACGTCTTTATCAAAATGCTCCACACCAATTCCCCAGTACAGCAGTAGTCTCATTAATGCATGTTTTTGAAACATTAAAAGATGATCACAATTTTATATCTTATAGAGACAAAGTTCAAGGAAATAATAATGAAATTAAATTCCTAACGCACTCAAATGATCAACTTTTTTATAAAGACAATATAGCTCCTATTTTTAAGAAAGAAAATAAAACTAATGCTGAAATTGATGCTTGCATCAAAGCACATGAATCATGGTCAAAAAACCTAAAAATACCAATGAGTACCTATTATGCACTTATTCGATTTGATGGCGATCAATTTGGCGATTGGTTTTCGGGTATTTTAAAAAAGGATGACTTTTCATTGAAAGCTTATCATCTTAAATTATCACAATTTCTTATTCAATTTGCTGACAAAATGAAGGTTGAGATTATTGCACCCAAAGGACGGGTTATTTATGCCGGTGGAGAGGACTTTATGGCGATGATAAACTTACATTATTTGCAAGACTCTATAAATTTAATCAGATCTCAATTTAAAGAAATGGTTAGTGATAAAATGCAAGCCTATATTTCAAGTCCAAAGGAATTAACGCTCTCTATGGGTATCTGTATTGCTCATTATTTAGAGCCTTTGCAATTGGTGTTAGATAAAACCGCAAACATGGAAAAAAAGGCAAAAAACTCAGGAAGAAACAGTTTTGCCATCAGAATTTCAAAACACTCTGGTAGTCAAATAGAAACTTGTTTACCTTGGCATACCCAATATATAGCAGATTTATTTTTAAAAATCTATAAAGTTTTATCCCAAATAAAAAACAGAAGCACATCACCTGCTTTTTTATTGAAAATCTACAACTATTGTGATGAATTAGATTTTCAAAATAGTGCCAAAGAAGTTATCAGTTCTAAGATGAAATTATTTATCAATAACGCTATAGAATTAAAAGGTAAAGAAAAAGAGAAGGTTTTTAAATCATTAAATGATACATTAAAACAATTTTTAGATACTAACCTCTCAATAAAAGACTTTGCCAACCTATTATTAATCATAGATTTTATACAAAGACATGACTATATCAGAACCTAAAATAGATACTAAAAACTATTGCATCTCTGCTTACGATATGTTGTTTTTTGGAACAGGTCGTCCATTTACTATGGAGGATGAATCTTGGACAGTTGGGATGTTTCCACCCTATCCTTCCACCTTATACGGTTATTTAAGAAGCGTTTTTTTTGAAAATAATATGGGCCAGTTAAAATATGCAAACAAAACAAATGACCCTACCGGTCAATTTAAAATAAATTCTTTTTGTTTGAGTCTTATAGAAAATGGTATTGAAGTTACCCAATTGTACCCTATGCCATTTTGCCATGTTTTAAATACAGATATAAATACAATTGAACGATTAAAGTTAGTGCCTAAAGATTTTATGTCAAATAACCTAATGACACATGTTTTAAGGACCGAAAGTGACGGTAAAAAAGAAACCTTAGATAACAGCTATTATATTTCTGAAGAACAAATGGAACGTTTTTTAAATGGTGAGCCCATTGAAGGTTTTTATAGAATTTCTAAATTTTTAACTGCTGAAGAAAGGATTGGAATTAGTAAGAATCTGCAAACAGGTAAAACAAAAGAAGGTAATTTGTATCGCATACAGTTTCATCATTTAAAAACAAATGATTATACCTCTAAAACCGGGCAAGAAATACAATTTAAATTAAATGTAGATGCGTGTTTACCATCAAAACATATCAGATCACTTGGTGGTGAAGGTAAAAAAGGCATCTTAAAAACATGTGATATTCGCCAAGTTACGCAACCACAAAGCATCCAGAATGATGCCGTTTTATATTTTAATACTCCTGTTATCTTATCCAATTTAAATGACATTACGGCATATTGTAATATCCAAACCATTGCAAACGATACCTTACTAAGTGTTGGCGGATGGGATATTAAAACGGGCATCCCAAAGCCAATGAAACTAGCTTATCCGGCAGGTACCGTATTTTATATATCATTTAAAAATGACACAAATAAAGCAACTTTTATTACTAGATATCACAAACATAAAATAGGAGAACAAACTGAGCAAGGCTTTGGTGCGTTTTTTTTAGGAAATCAAATAAATTAACAATTATGGCAACACTTTATACCAGTTACATTTTACACTGTCAGACTAGCGTACACGCAGGCAACGGCACCAGTACAGGAACAATAGACAAACCCATACAGCGAGAAGCAACCAACAAATTTCCTGTTTTTAGAGATAGTACTTTACGTGGCGCGGTGCGGGAGCATTTTGAAACCCCTTTGATTTCCAAGCTGCCTAAGAATAAAGAAGCTATTTTAGATACCGAAGCTAAAAAATTTATCTCTACTTTTGGATATAGAGATGACGGAGAGCAATCCTCAGCCTTAGATGTTTATCCTGCACGTTTGTTGTTTTTCCCAGTTCAATCTTATAAGGGGGTTTTTGCTTATGTTACCTGCCCATTTGTATTAAACCGTTTTATTGATGATATGAAGCTGTTTCATGACAATACTCTTAACAGTGAAACCCTTAAATTAAAATCTGGCGAATGCTATGCTACAGAAAAATTAAAAATTGAAGGTTTTGTAGGTCTTCAGGAATTTTTATTTAAGGCAAAAAGTGAAAGTTTTGACATTTCTAGTATCCTAACTTCTATAAGCTCAGGAAATATACCAAGGTTAAATGACCATATTGCTATTATAGACGATACCTCTTTTGCTTATTTTACTCGTTTGTTTACTGAAAAAATTACTCGGAATAAAATAGATATTAAAACTGGCGTTGCTGCCGATACGGGCTTATTTAACGAAGAATTTTTGCCTGAAGAAAGCATTTTATACAGCACCTTTGGCTTTAGCAATGAATTTAAAGAAAGTGGTGGATTAAAAGATGTAGATATTCAAACTTATTTTACGCTTAATTTTAAGCCACTCTTTCAATTAGGAGGCGATAAAAGTATTGGTAAAGGTTTGTTAAAACAATTCCAAATTAAATTACCAACTACACTAGCAACTTAAATTAAAACATCATGATAAACTTAAAGTTAAAAAGACAACAATATGCTCTAAAGTGTATAATTGAGGTTGGTAAAAATAAAGCCTATAAAAGCGCTATTGAAAGTTTTGGGTTAATGGTATATAAAAATAGTTTAATAAGTGCGATGGCCGTGACTAAGGATAAAGAAAAAAATCTTTATAAGCATATTTCAGGGTGGTTAAAAATTTATCCTTTTTTGAAAACTAAATTTAATAATGTTAATGATATTTTAAATGGTTTGGTTAATTTAAGTAGCACAGAATTAATGGTACTTACCGAAGAAGTCTTATTGTTATCGGATGCCTTAAAAGAATTTGCTAAAGCTGAAATTAAAGATTAACAACTTATGATACTATTAGAAAAATCACATATTAATGATATTGGAAAAAAAGACTTAAATGTAATACGAGATATTGATAAAAAAGAATTATCTGAAAATTTTAAAATTTACAATGACTGTGGTAAAAATATATACATTGATATCCGCACTACTACTGATAAAAACCATAAAGAAATTAAGATAATTTCTAAAATATACTATTTACCTATAACATCAAATTATTGGGATGCTTTTGTAAATGAAGACGGGTTACAAAGTCTTTTTTCAATTTCAAATTATGGGTTGGGTCTAAATAAATTTGGCAGATTTAATAAGAATAAACTCGATTATATTGATTATAACGGCCAAGATAATCTATATCACAAATTTGTATTCAAAGACCATTGGGATATAATTGCATATACTCAAAAGAAGCAAAAAGATTTAAGAACTGAATTAAAGTGCTATTTTACAGTTGATGGTATTTCAGTTCAGCAAGATTGGCGTTTGGTTCTTAATTTAGGAGAAACTACTGCTTATAATAATGGTTTTTTATTACATACTATTTATGGCATTCCTTATTTATCAGATACCGCTATCAAAGGGATGGTACGCACTTATGTGATTGAAAATTATTTTGATTTTAAAGAAGATATAGCCCTAATAAATGAAGTATTTATTGATTTATTTGGCACAGCTAATAAACAAGATTCAGATGTAGGTGAGCAAGAAAACGATAAAGTTCAACAAGGACTCATTAAATTTGCACAGGCCTTTCCTATGAATACAATTAATGATCCTTATACTATAGAAGCTGATATCATTAACAACCATAATGAAGACTATTATGCTGATGATAATACTGTGAATTATCCTTCAGATTCGACTGCTCCTATTCCAATAAAATACATAACTCTAAAAAAGGCCATTTTTGAGCCCTATTTTTATATAGCCAAACAGCATGAAACTAAGAAAATAGTAAATTCTGAAGATGAATTTTCAAAAGCTTTAGAGGGTAAAACTTTATTAGAAGCAATGCATCAATTAATGTTAGGAGCTTTTAAAGTAAAAGGCATTGGTGCCAAAACAAATATAGGTTATGGTAGATTGCTTAATTCAGAGACTCCTAAAACAACAAAAAGTACAGACCTTTTAAAACCAGCCGATTTATTACAGGCCTTACCTGCCATTAAATTTGACAACATTAAGGAGAAAAAAACCACTACAAAAGTCTATATAAAAGATCAGAATTTAAAAACAGCAACAATTAAGCTAGATGGTGAATTAAACGATATTCAATTAATTATAGATAAAGGAATTGACAAAACATCATTAAAATCTGGACAATTAATAGATGTTGTTATTCATCAAATAAGTGAAATGAAACACAAAATAGTAGCAGTAAAACTAATTGAAACTTAAATACAATGGTTCAACACAAAAAACAATAATAA
>JAVHRJ010000063.1:0-1305 GCA_036171595.1 Bacteroidales bacterium | reverse complement strand
AAACGCCTAAAATCAATGAATTAAAAATGCGCTCTAAGCGTATATACCTAAAAAAAATAATTTTTCAATCTATCTAATGGAATCAAAAAGCTCAATCCCTTCCTTCATATCTAGTCTTCATACACTTGTTAATCTTTTGTAAAAAGCTATAAAAATTTATTGATTAAAAAAATCGTATTATTTTTGTTAAATATTTCATCCAATTAAACTTTGTTAAATGAAAATTAAATTATTATTTATATTAATTATTCTTTCAGGTATTAGTTATAGTCAGGAAGAAAATGGAGCGGTTAAATGGCTTACGTTTAAGGAGGCGCAGGAAAAAAATAAAGTTTTACCTAAACCTTTTTTAATCGACATATATACTGATTGGTGTGGTTGGTGTAAACACATGATGAAAACCACTTATTCCAATCCCGGTTTTGCACAATACATTAATACGAATTTTTATCCAATTAAATTTAATGCCGAAGGGAAAGACACCATTGAATATAATGGTGAAAAATATACTCCTACTTCACCTCTACCAAGGACAACCCACAACTTAGCGCTAAAGTTTTTAGGGAATAAATTAAGTTATCCTTCTACTATTTTTGTTGGCAATAATATGGAATTCAATATGCTGACGCAGGGATATCTGGATGAAAAAAAAATGGAACCCCTGTTAATTTTTATGGTTGAAAATGTTTATAAAAACTGTTCGTATGATGATTTCGAAGAACGGTTTACCAAATCTTTTGTGGATACCAATTCCTTCAAAAAAATGGTGGTGAAAACGTATTCTATTAATGAAGCTTTATTGCTTCAAAAAAAACAACCTAAAAAAATATTGGTAAATATTTATACTAATTTTTGTAATTCATGCAGGGTAATGAATAAAACCACATTTACTGATACCCTCGTTGCGGATTATATTAATAAAAATTTTTATCTCGTGAATTTTGATGCTGAAAGCAATGATACAATTTTATTTAACAATGAAAAATGTTTTAAGCAACAGATACCAACCTTCCCTTTTAATTCTTTTGCAGGAGTGGTAACCAATGGACGTTTAACTTTTCCTTCTATTGCGATATTGGATGAAAAGTTAAATATTCTAAATGTTTTAAATACCTATCAACATCCCAGATTTTTGAAACCAGTGTTGCAATATTTCGGTGAAAATGCTTATAAAACGCAGAAATGGATGGATTTTTATAAAGATTATTTAACAAAAGATAAGTGAGAGAGTTTACATATTTGATATTAGCCTAGTGTAAAGATTTGTTAATTAGTTTACTTTTTATATATTTGCTAAAAATTTCT
>JAVHRJ010000062.1:1100-6599 GCA_036171595.1 Bacteroidales bacterium | reverse complement strand
GCTGCAAAAAGGATTTTTTTTGTTTCATCAAATATTACAAAAGCAAACATGCCGTTAAGCTTTGAGGGTAAATTATTTTCCCATTCTTCCCATCCGTGTATTATTACTTCGCTATCGGAATTTGTTTTAAAAATATGGCCACTATTTTCAAGTTCAATTTTAAGTTCTTTATAATTGTATATTTCGCCATTTACAACTCCATGAATTGTATTGTTCTCATTGTGCAATGGTTGATTGGCTCTTGCATCTAAATCTATTATTGAAAGACGTGTTTGAGCAAGCCCAATTGTTCTGTCTTTTGAAAACCAAGAATTTGCTGAATCTGGCCCACGGTGTATTAATGTATTGCGTTGAGCATTAAATTTTTCAATATTTAATGGGTTATTGTTAAAATTCCATTGACCAAAAATTCCACACATTATTTTACTCCAAATAATTGTTTAAAATATCTAAATTTATAAAAAGCAGCTGTCCAAAAAAGCGTAAGTAAATAATACCAAAGGTATTTAAACATATATTTAAAAATAATTTTTTCTTTAACATTATCAATAACAATACATTCGTATTCTCTTAAAATACAGTTATTAATTGTTGCAGAATAATTTTTAAAAGCTGAATTATTTTTTAAATATTTTAAAATAGAAATATTATTTAATGTGAACTTTTCGGCAGAAAATTTTTTGCTTAAACCTTCTTCATGGTCAAGATAAACCGACCAACAACGATTAAAATATTTAAACTTATTGCCTTTAATTATTTCTAATTGAAAAGCCCAACTAAACGAAAATATTTGAAATTTATAATTGTTAAAAAAATTATTAAAATCCATATTTTTAAATACAAGTGACGCTGTTGGTATAATGTTACGAGATATTAAAAGGTTTGGTGTAAATTCATCTTCATAATGATTAAATTGACTATAATATCTATATTTTTTTAATGATTGTAATTTAGCCTGAATATTATTTTCTGAGCCCTCAATACAATGAATTAATGCATCATGAAAGCAACCAGAATATTCTGGATTATTTTCTAAAAAATCTAATTGAATTTGCAGTTTTGAGTGATATGTCCAATAATCGTCAGCATCTAACCATGCGATATATTTATATTTACAATTTCCGTAAATTTGTTTTGCTCTATAAACTGGTCCTTTACATTCGTTAAAACAAAATATTTTTATTTTACTAGGATATTTATTATAATATTCATTAATAACATTTTGAGTATTATCAATACTTCCGTCATCGAACAGCAGTAATTCGTACGAATAAGTTGTATTTTGTGATAACACACTATTAATTGATTTCTCAATATATTTTTCGTGATTGTGCGAAAGAATAGCAATTGTAATAATTGGGTTATTCATAAATAAATTTTCCGCTATTATTTTTTCTATATTCCTCAAAATTAACTGGACATTGGCCTGTTAATTCTGTTTTAAAAAACTTATTATAATCTTTTTTTATTCTTTTTAAAATAATTTTTAAATCTTCCTTCTTAACATTTCCGTATGAATAAGGTACAGGTGGGCAAAACGTAACTTCGCCATCGGGCATAATGTTAATATGTTCATTGCCTCCACCTCTACATTGCGAATTCTCTTCTGGAAATTCTAACATAATCTCACTTCTATTATTAAAATTTTTTCTAAAATATTCGCGTTCATTAATTGTAAGATTTTCATCAAATTTATTAAAAAAATGTCCGGAAAGCAATGGAAAAAAAACAAAAACTGGTTCTTTACTTATTTCCTTACTTAACTTAGCAATTCCATTTAATTCAGAAAAATTACTTTTTGAAACATAAGTCCAAATTTGAGTTTTAATTCCCATTTCAGTAGCTTTTTTTAATCCATTTATTGCTTTTTCAAAAATTCCTTTAACTCTTCTGTTTTTATCGTGAATTTCGGCATTTGCACTATCTATAGAAACCACTAATCTGTTTAAATCAACCCTTTTAAGTTCTTTAATATATTCATCGGTTAATAACAACCCATTTGAAACAACGCAAACTAAAATATTTTTCTTTCTTGCATATTCAATTAACTCCAAAGCATCTTTTCTCATTAAAAATTCACCACTACAAAAATAAATTAAAATTCCATTTAGTTTATAAAATTGATCTATTATAGTTTTAATTTCTTGAGTTGAAAGTTGTTGTTTTTTTTTATTTGAAAATTTTTCATAACAATGTGTACAATTTGCATTACATTCGTGCCAGGTAGATAAAAATAAATATTTTAAAGAAATTATTCCAAATTTATTTTTAAATTGAAAAAGAATAAATCGTAAAGTAAATTTAATTCCGAATTTCTTTACAAGTTTGTATAATTTCATGATTAAATACTTATAATATTGCTAAATACGAGAGTATTTTTATCGTGAGAAATTGAAACATCAATATTGCAATAGTTTTTTATTTTTGGAACTCCATTAATTGTATGTACTAATTCCCAATTTTTAAATTTTAAATAATTTGCAAAATTTTCGTTTTTTAAACTTTCATTTTTTGAATTATGCTTAAAAAAAAGATGTTCTATATTATTAAAACTTTTTTCATTTGTTATAGCAAAAGAATAAACATAATTACTATTTATTATTGTCTTAAAAAAATAAATTTGATTTTCGAAATTTGCACTTCCGTATATATTGTTATTGCATTTGCTATAATTTAAAATTTTAATACTTAGTGGTGAAAAAGCTTTTAAATTGCCTTGTTTGCAAGTAATTTTGTAAATACTTTCTTTAATAGTCCATACTAAAGTAAGAACATTTTCAAATTTTTCATTATAAAATAAATTGATTTCAAATTTATTTAAAATAATTTTATCTGCACCTTTTCTTAAAAAAGTATTTTTGTTAGTGTTAATATGAAGCAAATCGTTGCCAATTAAACACATAAAATTATTTTGTTTTAGATGTAATAATTTCTATTGCATCTTTTATTGTAATAATTTTTTCTAAACTTTTATCGTCAATTTCAATATTATATTTTTCTTCAATATCCAAAACAATATCAACAACTCTTGCAGAATTAATTCTTAAATCGGCAATAATTCTTGAGCTTTCAGTTGCATTATCAATTAATGTTTTATCGAATGCATACTTTCTAATAATTTCTTTAATTTCATCGAATAGTTTGTTCATTTGTTGTATTTTTTAATAATTAAACATGTGTTAACATCGCCAAAGCCAAAACTTGCTTTTGCTATGCAATTTAAGTTAAAATTTTTAATTATATGTTGTGGAACACAATTTTTGTTAACAATTTTTTCAATAGTAGGATGTAAATCTTCACAATTTAAAGAAAGATGAATAAACTGATTTTTTAATTGTAAAATTGCGGCAATAGTTTCAATTGAGCCAGCAGCACCCAAAGAGTGACCAATTAATGATTTTGTAGAATTAATTAACGGAAATTTATTTCCAGATAATTCTAAAGCCTTGCTCCAATTATCAATCTCTAATACATCGGCCATTGTTGAACTTAAATGTCCTGATATAAAATTAATTTCACTCGGTTTAGTTTTGGTTTCGAACAATGCACCTTTGATACAATTAATAACACCTTCGGTTGAAGGGGCTGTCATGCTTCCTCCATTTCGCTGACCGCCGGAGTTAATATATCCGCCTTTAATTTCTGCATAAATAGGTGCATTTCTTTTAAGTGCAGATTCTAATTCTTCTAAAATAATTATTCCAGCACCTGACGAAGGCACAAAACCACTAGCAGATTCGCTCATAGGGCGACTACCTTTTTCTGGCTCAAAGTTATATTTTCTGGTAGTAACGTGCAAAGCATCAAATGGTGACCAGCACCAAGCAGAATATGCTTCCGATGACCCAGCAAGCATACGGGTTGCCTTTCCATTTTTAATACGTTCGTATGCCATTAAAATTGCCTCTGTACCGGTATTGCAAGCAGATGAATTAGAAGTAAGTTGGTTACCAAGAGCAAGAATATTACTTAAAAATGCAGAACCTCCACTAAACATAGAATTTTCGACAATAGTACTTCTAAGTTTTTTAATTGTTTTGTTATTTGTTATTGGAATTATTCTTTCACCATAAACATCAATAGCCCCTATTCCACTTCCAATTATTGCACCTGTATTATAATCAACATTTTTTGAATTATATTCGGGTATTAACAAACCTGAATCTAACCATGCTTCTAGACCAGCAATAACAGCATATTTAATCATTAAACTTGCAGCTTGTAAACCATAAAGTTCAATGTATTTATTGTATTCGCAATTTAAAATATTTGGTATTCCACCGATTTGGCAACCAAACTCTAATTCTTCTAATTCTGCAATATGTTTTATTCCACTAATGCCATTAACTAATGCATTTTCAAACTCTTTTTTCCCAGTTCCATTTGATGCAACTACTCCAATTCCGGTAACAACAACTCTTTTCATTTTTTTACTAATTTTAAAATTGCTGTTGTTTTAGCTAACTCTTCACCATTTTCGTTATGCATTTCAATTTTACATTTTAATGTATCACACCTAAAATATATTTTGTTAGAAGTTACAATTACTTTATTACCAGGTAAAACTATTTTATGAAACTCTGCTTCAACAACGGATAAAATAGGATTATATTCAATTTTGTTAGGGTAATATAATGAAATAACAAAGCACACTAATCCAATTTGTCCCATTGTTTCTAAAATAATTGCACCGGGAACAATTGGATTATTAACAAAATGACCTTTAAAGAATGGTTCATTATTTTTAAAAGTATAATTACCAATTATATGATTTTCTGAAACTTCGGTAATTTCATCAACAAATTTAAATGGTTTTTTGTAAGGAATATTTTTAAAAATGTAATTTATTCTTTTTTTATCCATAGTTTTATATAGAAATTAGTTGTTCTCCGCCATCAACACGAATAATTTCGCCAGTAATCCATTGGGCATTATCCGATAAAATAAATTCAGCAACTTTGGCAATATCTTCGGGTTGCGTAAGCCTTCCAGAAGGGTTTCGTTCAATTGCTTTTGTTATAAATTCATTAACTTTTGGAAAAATTTTAATTGCATTTGTAAGCATAACACCTGGATTTAAGAGGTTTACAGTAATCTTTTTGGGTGCTAATTCAACAGCCAGATATCGGCAAGCCGCTTCTAATGTAGCCTTAGCCATACCCACAGCACCATATTGATTAAGAACCATTTGGCTACCTTCAGAAGTAAATCCTAAAATACGGCCATTATTTACCAAAAGTTTATTTTCGATTAAAAGTTGAGTCCAAATAACAAAAGTAGAACCCATTGCATTAATAGTTCTTGAAATTCCGTACTCATCTGTTTTTCTTTCGGTATTAAGAGTAAAACTTCCAATATTACCATCAGCAATAGAATGTATTAAAGCATTAATAGAGTTTATCTTATTATTTGTTATTTCAGAAATAATTTCATTTTGCCCTTTGTCTCCTGGGCAGACCGTCGCTGGTCACCTCGCCCTTGAACAGCTTGACCGCAACG
>JAVHRJ010000062.1:0-1090 GCA_036171595.1 Bacteroidales bacterium | reverse complement strand
TTTGTTATCACAAGCGTTATTATTAATTGTTAATAATTTAGCACCAAAACTTTTTATTTCATCAAAATGCTTTTCAATTTCTGGCATATTTGCACGCCTATCGCGATGAACAATTATTAAATCCCAGTTATTGTTGGCTAAAATTTTAGCTGTAGCTAATCCTATACCACTTGAACCACCTAAAATCAAAGCTGTTTTTTTCATTTCCGAATATTTTTATCAAATTTACAGAAAAATATTTATTTTCAAAATTAATTTTATAATTGAAACAATAGAAAAAAACAGCGAAGCTGTTTCATTATTATAAAAAAATAAAATATTCAGAATAAACTTCGTAGAAGTTTCATTTTAAAAAATAAAAAACAATTAATATGAAATCAGGTAAATTCACACAAATATTTACACATTTGGTGTTTGCGCCAAAAAACAGAGAATGTTTGTTAATTAAAAGATTTCGTAATGAAATATTTTCATATATGAGTGGAATATTGACAAACAAGGGACATAAATCAATAATTATAAATGGCATGCCCGACCATATCCATGTATTATATGGTTTAAATCCTAATATTTCGGTTTCTGATACTGTTAGAGATTTAAAAAGAAGTTCATCGCTATTTATAAATGAGAAAGGCTTTTTGCCTGGTAAATTTTCATGGCAAGACGGTTACGGGGCTTTTTCATATAGCCATTCTCAACTAAACAATGTATTCAAATATATTGAAAACCAACAAGAGCATCATAAAAAAAGAAGTTTTAAAAATGAATATTTAGAGTTTTTGAATAAATTTGAGATAGAATTTAACGAGATGTTTTTATATGATTTTTTTGATGGAATAGAAGATGTTTAAAATTAATGCAACATCTACAATGTTGTATTATGTAACGTTTATTATATTACAATAATTCAACTTCTACAAAGTTGTAAATATAATTTATAATTTAAAAAACAATTGCTTTTTTTATCTAAAAAATTCCTCGAAGCTTTGCCTCAGTGTTTGCGTTATTTTTTTTGCCATAAATTAAACAGATAATTAGTCGTCACTTAAAAAGTATACAACAAAATAACATTCAGTTAAATAACTTTATA
>JAVHRJ010000061.1:0-6604 GCA_036171595.1 Bacteroidales bacterium | reverse complement strand
ATTAATAGTTTCATCCATACCATATGATGCCGCCGATTATATTAGAGATTTTGATGAATTCAAAATGATTAGAAATGAAGCTAAAAAATAATACTGTATTTGATTGTTCAATAATTGATGTTTCTAAAGTTCACAATGAAGCTGGTAATATTACGGTGATAGAAAATGGGATAAATGTTCCATTTGATGTGAAAAGAGTGTATTATTTATATGACATACCAAGCGGTGAAGCACGAGGCGGACATGCGCATTATGAATTGGAGCAATACATAATTGCCGCCAGCGGAAGTTTCGATGTAATTTTAGATGACGGTAAAAACAGAAAAATAGTGAATTTAAACAGACCTAATCTTGCACTTCATATTGTGCCGGGATTGTGGCGTGAACTTGATAATTTTTCTTCAGGTTCTATAAGTTTGGTTTTGGCATCGCATATATACGATGAAAAGGATTATATAAGAGATTATAATGAATTTTTAAAGTTTAAAAAATGAAATATTTTTGCCACAAACTATCAGATGTCCAATCAGAAAAAATTGGAGAAAAAACTACCGTTTGGCAATTTGTTGTTGTGTTGCCGGGTGCTGTAATTGGCGAAAATTTCAACATAAATTCACACGTTTTTATTGAAAATGATGTGATTATCGGTGACAACGTAACCATAAAAAGTGGTGTTCAAATTTGGGACGGCATAACGATAGAAGATAATGTATTTATAGGACCAAATGTTACATTTACCAATGATATAGTGCCAAGGTCAAAGCAGTATCCTAAATCGTTTGAAAAAACATTAATAAAAAAAGGAACCTCAATTGGAGCTAATGCAACAATTATTGCTGGAAATGTAATAGATGAATTTGCCTTAATTGGTGCAGGTTCAGTGGTAACTAAGTCTGTAGGTAAAAATGAATTATGGGTTGGCAATCCTGCAAAACTTACTGGTTTTGTGACGAAAGAAGGAGATATTTTAGATTTGAATTTAGTTCATAAAAAATCTAATAAGAAGTATAAATGGAATAATAAAGAACTGGAGGAAACAAATGATTAAATTTTTAGACTTACAGAAAATAAATGCTCAGTATGAGCAAGAGTTAAAGGAAGCGGCAAACAGGGTAATAGACTCTGGTTGGTATTTAATGGGGAAAGAGTTGGAAACTTTCGAACAAAACTATGCTAAATTCTGTGGTGCTAAATTTGCCTTAGGTGTTGCAAATGGGTTGGATGCACTTCGATTAATATTCAAAGCCTATATAGAAATGGGTGTAATGAAAAAAGGCGATGAAGTAATTGTGCCAGCAAACACTTATATTGCTTCTGTATTGGCAATTTCCGACAATGGCTTAATTCCAGTTTTTGTGGAGCCAAATATAAATACTTATAATTTAGATGTCACAAAAATAGAGGAAGCTATTTCCAAAAGAACAAAAGCTATATTAACTGTTCATTTGTACGGCCAAAATTCTATTGATGAAAAAATGTTGGCTATTTGTAAGAAGCACCATCTAAAATTGGTGGAAGATAGCGCTCAATCTCATGGAGCGACATGGGGTGGGAAGGTAATGGGGAGTATTGGTGATGCTGCCGGCCATAGTTTTTATCCAGGAAAAAATTTAGGAGCTTTAGGCGATGCTGGTGCCGTAACCACTAGTGATGAAACATTGGCAAAAACCATTGAGGCATTGCGTAATTATGGCTCTCATAAAAAATATGAGAACATTTACCAAGGATTAAATTCCAGATTAGACGAAATTCAGGCCGCTTTTTTAAATGTAAAATTAAAATACATTAAAAAAGACATTTTAGAAAGAAGACGTGTTGCCAATTATTATTTAGAAAATATCAAAAATCCAGCAATCATTTTACCTGAAGTGCTTAATGAGGAAGGTCATGTTTGGCATTTATTTGTAATTAGAACACCCAAAAGAGATGATTTACAAAAACATATGAATGATAATGGAATTCAAACCTTAATACATTATCCAATTCCACCGCATAAACAATTGGCTTATAAGGAATATAATAATTTAAGTTTTCCTATTACGGAACAAATTCATAGTGAAGTACTGTCACTACCAATAAGCCAAGTGCTTTCGAAAGAAGAGATAAATAAAATTGTTAATTTGATTAATAGATTTTAGACTAAATGAAAAAGAAAATTTGGTTAGTAAACCCTGATGCAATGCCTCCTGAGTTTGAATCTAGGCTTAGAACAATAAAATTTGCACACTATTTAACAATTATGGGCTATGATGTTACCATTTTTGCCTCAAGTATTATGCATAATATGGACATTGATTTAATTAAAGGTCGCAAAACATATATTGAAAGATATTATGATGATTTGAGGTTTGTCTTTATAAAAACGAGAAAATACAAAAAAAATGGACTTTCAAGAATAATAGGGTTATTAGAATTTCCTGTAAAATTGCATTTATTAAGAAAGAAATTTGTTAAACCTGATGTTATAATTCATACAGCAAATGTTCCTTTTGAAAATTTAGTATACTATACTGCTAAAAGACTCAATGCAACCTACATAGTAGAAATTCTTGATTTGTGGCCACAAACGTTTGTTGATTTAGGCTTAGTTAATAAACGGAATCCCCTTATGTTTTTTTCTTATTTGGCTGAAAAATGGTTGTATAAAAAAGCTGATAAAGTTGTATTTTCGATGGAAGGTGGAAAAAACTATATTATTGATAAAAAATGGGATAATGATAATGGCGGCCCAATAGATCTCAAAAAGGTTTATTATATTAATAATGGAGTTGATTTAAATGATTTTAATAATTATAAGGAAATACATGAGCTTGATGATCGTGATTTAAAAAATGATAATATTAAGAAAATAACTTATATTGGGGCAATTCGTTTAGCTAATAATCTTATGGAGCTAATAGCTGCCTCTGAAATATTAAAAGATCATTCGGATATAAAATTTTTAATTTATGGGGATGGCGAAGATAGAGAATCACTTGTGAAATTTTGTAAAGAAAGAAAGCTTTTAAATGTAATTTTTAAACAAAAGTGGATTGAACCTCAATTTGTACCTTATTTATTATCTAAAAGTGATGTAAATATCCTAAATTATAAATCTGGGGAATTTGGAAAATATGGTGGTAGTCAAAGCAAATTGTTTCAATATTTGGCAAGTGGCAAACCAATTTGTTCAAATTTAAAAATGATGTATTGTTTAATAAATAAACACAATTTGGGGATCGCTAAGGTTTTTACATCAAGTGATGAATATGCTGAGGCAATATTGTCTTTGGCTAATTTAGATCAAAAAAGCAGATTAGAAATAAGAGAAAGAGCGTTATTAATTGCAAGACAATTTGATTATGAATTTCTTACGAAAAGAATGATAGATGTTTTTGAGAATAATCCTTCCCAAAAAGTGAATAGTTAGTTAAAACAAAGTATTTATTTATTGACAGTACTCGTACCTATAGTTTCCAACAAGCAACAAAACAAATTTATTGAAATAATGAAAAATTGGGAGGATGTAAATTTAGAAAAACGTTTATTTTAGAATTGTTTAGAAAATGAGAATAATACAAATAATCTATCGAGTTTATGTAAAAAGAATATTCGATTTTCTTTTTGCATTAATTATTTTGCCATTTGTTTGCTTAATAATTATCATTGTAACGCCATTTATATATTTTACAGATAAAGGGCCTATTTTTTATAATGCAATTAGAATTGGTCAGTTCGGGAAGCCATTCAAAATGTTTAAGTTAAGAACAATGGTTGTAAATGCCGCCGATATTCGTTTAGAGGATGGCTCAACATTTAATTCATTGGATGATGCTCGATTAACCAAAATCGGTAAAATACTTAGAAAGACGAGTATTGATGAACTTCCTCAAATCATAAATGTTTTAATTGGAGATATGAGTTTAATAGGCCCAAGACCTGATCCTTTAGATTGGCTTGAAAAATACACAATTGAACAAAGGGAATTTTTAAAAGTAAAACCTGGTATTAGTGGTTATAATCAGGCTTATTTTAGAAATAGTGCAGATGGAGCCACTAAGTTGAAAAATGATTTATATTATGCACAGAATATTTCATTCAAATTTGATGCAAAGATTTTGTTTAAAACCATATTCACAATTTTACTTCGAGAGAATTTATATATTGAAGAATTAAGGAAATAATTTATAAAGATGAAAGAAATTGGTAGTGAATTTTCACTTAGTGAAGACCATAATTATTATTTCAAAAAATTAATGAAGATTGGAAAGAAAGTTCAATTTTTAAGGTGTGGGCGGGATGCAATTGGTTATTTAACGGATTTCCTTCAAAAAAAAACAGAAATTGTTTTGATACCTAGTTATTGTTGTGATTCTATGGTTGAACCATTTATTATTAGAGGATGGAGAGTAGTGTATTACTCTATTAATAGTGATTTCTCAATTGATGTAAACTACTTGCAGTCCCTTATTAAAAAAATGAATCCAGATGTTATACTAGTTATGAATTTTTTTGGTATATCCAATACAATTAATGCTGTTAATATAATTAAAAAGGACAACCCTACAATACAAATTATTGAGGATATTACTCATATATTGTTTGATATTGATAAATTATTTTCTCAACAAGTTGATTACTACGTTGGAAGTATTAGAAAATGGATAGGAATTCCTGATGGGGCCATTGTAATCTCAAATAATAATAAAATTCCAGATATTAATTATGTAGAGAATGATTTTGTGAATCTTCGTAGAACTGGATTAAACCTTAAAGAGGATTATCTCCACACAAATTCCCAAACTACCAAAATTTTGTTTAGAAAAATACTATTGGAGGCAGAAAACTCTTTAGAAAAAGGTAAAATTCCATATTGTATTTCACCTGAGTCACAAAGCATTCTTCAAAATTTAAATGCTGCATCTTTAAAAAAAGCAAGAAAATGGAATACAATCACATTATTAAAAAAACTTAAAACAATTCCACAAATTAGCTTTCCAATTAATATTGATCGAATATATGAAAACACACCTTTTTCTATTCCAATTTTTATAAGCAATAGAGATAAAATACAGAAAGAAATGGCTGAAAATGGTATTTATGCTGCAGTTTTATGGCCATTAAGTGAAGAAGCAAGAAAAATATCCCCTGCATCAGAAGAAATAGAAAATACAATACTTTCAATACCAATTGATCAGAGATATGATTTTGCAGATATGGACAACATTTTTAATGTAATAAAAAAAATAATGAGCAGTTAAGATGAAAAAACTATTAATTTTAGGTGCCGGAATATTACAGGTTGCTGTAATAAAAAAAGCAAAGGAAATGGGAATATACACTATCGTAGTTGATGGAAACCCTGAAGCTATAGGTTTATTGATTGCAAATAAACCCATTGTAGCAAATATTTTGGACCAAAAAGCTGTTTTAAAGATAGCCGAACAAGAAATAGTAGATGGTGTGATTCATCCTTGTTCTGAAGTCGCAATGCACACAATGGGGTTTATTAATGATATAATGAATTTAAATGGAATTGGTTTGGAAACAGCAATTCGATCAACTAATAAAGAAAGAATGCGTGAAGCGTTTGAATTAGGAAATGCGCCATCTCCTTTTTCAAAAGCAGCAAAAACCTTACAAGATGCCTTGATTATAGCTCATAATATATCAGGAGATATTATTATTAAACCTTCAAGAAGTAGTGGAAGTCGTGGTGTTACACATTTGTCTTTTAATATGAAAAATGATGAGGATGTAAAATCTTCATTTTATCGTGCAATCGAAAATAGTTATGATAATTCAGTCATTATTGAAGAATATATTGATGGTCCAGAGTTTAGTGTTGAGATTGTAATTTGGAATAATAAGCCACATGTATTAACTATTACAGATAAATTAACAACAGGAAGTCCTTTTTTTGTAGAATTGGGGCACAGTCAACCAAGTCAGTTTTCTATAGAGGTATTAAGTGAAATTAAAGATGCTGCCATATTTGGTTGTATGTCTTTAAAATTGGATTGTTGTACAGCGCATGTAGAAATAAAGTTACAAAACAAAAAAGCTTATATTATAGAAATTGGAGCTCGCCTTGGAGGCGATTTTATATCAACAGAGCTTGTGCACTTATCAACTGGTATTGATATGGTGGCTGCAGCTATTAATTTAGCTTTAGGTATTGAACCAGATTTGTCCCCTCAACATTCCCCGCAAGGTGCAGCTATCAGATACTTTATACCTAAATCCGGGAAAATATCAAAACTTATTGTGGGTAAAAAAACAAAGGTAAATTCAAATATTATTCAAATTGAAATATATAAAAAAGTTGGTGAAGTAGTAAATGATGTAAAATCAAGCTTAGACCGATCTGGCCATGTAATTGCTATAGGAAGAAACGCAGAAGAGGCAATTTTGAATGCAGAAAGGGTATTAAATAATATTAAATATGAAATTGAGGAGTAATATTAAAAAATAATTACACAAATTTTATTAAGTCTTATAAACTCATAATAACAAATAAATAAAATGATCCCCTTTTCACCCCCAAGAATTGACGATAAAATTATAGCAGAAGTTACAAAAGCCTTACAATCCGGTTGGATTACTACCGGGCCAAGAACAAAGT
>JAVHRJ010000060.1:0-1309 GCA_036171595.1 Bacteroidales bacterium | reverse complement strand
TTTATCAAGAATTCATTTTATGCTTTGATTTAAAAGATATGAAGACGGGTAAAAGTTTGCGTAGAATTCGATAAAAAGTCATACATTTCAAAAATTGTCTATATGTAATTTATGCTCACCGTTATCAAAATATGAATTTTTTTATATAAGAAAGAACCTATGCCATATTTTAGATTTCAAAAACACATAAGATTATATATTATATTTGTTTATTTATTGGTTATATGCTTATCCTTTTCTTGTAATAAAAATAATAAAGAAATAGTAACTGTTCCTTTTCGAATTATTAAAAATCAAATTTTCATTCAATTAAATGTAAATAAAACTTTGCCTGCTGAATTTATTTTTGATACAGGACAAAATCAACCCAGTATTGATTCTACCTTTATAAAAAAAATAAAATACAAAACAACTGGTACAGTTAAAGTAAATTGTGCAGGAGGAATTAATGAATACCCATTGATTAAATGCAATTATTCAATAAACAATGTAAACTTTGATAGTTTAACAACTTATGTTTGTTCTTTTAATCATTATAAAAAAATATTTAATACAAAAGTACATGGAATTATTGGCTATAATTTATTTGAAAACTATATTCTGAATTTTGATATGTTAAATAAACAAATTAAAATAGAAGACAAGATAAATTTTGAAGTCCCTGATGGTTATACTCCAGTTTATTTGGCATTAGATTCATTAACACCTTATATTATGGCTAGCCTGACACTTCGTGATAAAAGTGTTATAAAAGGAAGATTTGTAATTGATACAGGCTCTAATGCTTCTTTGACTTTGTTCTCAAATCAAAATGATACTGCGAAATTATACTCTTTTATTGGAAAATATTTGCATTCCGTAAGACGGGATATTTGCGGAAATACAATAAATGCTTATAATGGTTTTATAAATTCAGTGCAAATAGGCAGCTTGAATATTAAATTTTCTGCTACTTCCTATGTTTTCCCCGAATCAGAATCAGGAATTTTTTCGCGAAAAAAATATACCGGGTTGATAGGACTTAAATTTCTGAAGAACTTTCATTTTATTTTAGATATAAATCATAATAGGCTTTATTTAAAACATATTAATTCATAATAAATTTCCTCGTTGTTCCAGAAAAAATAAATCTGTAATTCAAAAACATAGTATCTTCGCAAGCTATAAAACTATAATTCACAAACTTAGCCAAGTTTCTCTTTTATAAACAGCTTTATGCAATGGATTGTGGGTCTTCCAGCCTGTTAGGGTTGGCTCCATTTTATTTCATGCTCCCTCAATCAAAAATATTATTTAGGATTGACCCAAG
>JAVHRJ010000059.1:0-6654 GCA_036171595.1 Bacteroidales bacterium | reverse complement strand
ATTTGTACCGCTTTTACAATATTCATAGGAAAATATTCCTATATTTACAATAATGAATTTTACAGAATTTGGTCTAGATAAAAGACTTTTAGAAGGAATTGATGCTATTGGATACGAAACCCCAACGCCTATTCAGGAAAAGGTAATTCCTCTTATTTTAAAAGGAAACGATTTAATTGCATCGGCACAAACTGGCACAGGCAAAACTGCTGCTTTTTTGTTGCCATTAATAAATAAAATTATTTCCGAAGAACAAGATAACGATATTAAAGCATTAATAATTGTTCCAACTCGCGAGTTAGCTGTTCAAATTGAACACCATTTAGAAGGCATTGCATATTTTGCACGCATAGGCTCCGTTTCAGTTTATGGCGGTGGCGATGGAGTAGCTTTTTCTAGAGAACAATTTGCTTTATCACAAGGCACCGAAATAGTAATTTGCACCCCTGGCAGAATGATTTCTCATTTAAATATGGGTAATGTAAACATTTCTGAATTAAAATATTTAGTGCTCGACGAAGCTGACAGAATGTTAGATATGGGCTTTAATGATGACATAATGAAGATAATATCTTTTCTTCCAGTAGAAAGACAGACATTACTTTTTTCGGCCACAATGCCAACAAAAATAAGACAAATTGCTCGCAAAATTCTTGTTAATCCAATTGAAATAAATATTGCCCTTTCTAAACCACCCGAAAAAATTAAACAAGAAGCTTACATAGTTTATAATTCTCAAAAAATACCGCTTGTTAGCCATATTTTAAGCGAAAAAAAGCTAAGAAGTGTAATTGTATTTTGTTCAACAAAACAAGGTGTAAAAGATTTAACAAGGGAATTAAAAAGGGCAAGATTTTCAGTTTCTGAAATTCACTCCGACCTTGAGCAATTCGAAAGAGAAAAGGTATTACTAAATTTTAAAAACAGAACATTAAATATATTAGTTGCAACCGACATTCTTTCGAGAGGAATAGATATAGAAGATATTGATTTGGTTATAAATTATGACGTTCCAAACGATGGTGAAGATTATGTTCATCGTATTGGTAGAACTGCCCGTGCCGAAAACGAAGGCGTTGCAATAACATTAGTCAGCGAAAAAGAACAAAATAGATTTTCTGAAATTGAAGATTTATTAGGTCGCGAAGTAGAAAAGATTAATGTGCCCGAAAAGTTTGGTAAAACACCTATATATGATCCGCAAAAAAAATCACAAAAAAATAATCATAGGCGAATAAGTAAAAATAAAAGAAATTTTAAAAGATAGCCTTTAATTTTCATACTGCAACTTCACCTTTTATTGATGGGTGCGGATTATATCCTTCTAAAGTAAAATCGTTATATTTAAAACTAAAAATATTTTTTACGTGAGGATTTATTTTCATTTTAGGTAACGGTTTAACATCTCGCGAAAGCTGCAATTTTACTTGTTCTAAATGATTCTTATAAATATGAGCATCGCCCAATGTGTGAATAAACTCGCCAACTTTTAAATCGCAAACTTGAGCCATCATCATTGTTAACAAGGCGTACGACGCAATATTAAATGGAACCCCAAGAAATAAATCGGCACTACGTTGATATAACTGGCATGAAAGTTTTCCATTTACTACGTAAAATTGAAATAAAATATGACAAGGGGGCAATGCCATATTATTAATTTCGCCAACATTCCATGCGCTAACAATATGCCTACGAGAATCAGGATTGTTTTTTATTGATTCAACAACGTGCACAATTTGATCAATTACTTCTCCATTAGACGATTTCCACGAACGCCATTGATGTCCATAAATTGGGCCAAGTTCACCATTCATATCTGCCCATTCGTTCCATATATTTACACCATTATCGGTTAAATATTTAATATTTGTGTCGCCATTTAAAAACCATAACAATTCGTAAATAATAGATTTTAAATGTACTTTTTTTGTTGTTACAAGTGGGAATCCCTCATTTAAATCGAATCGCATTTGATATCCAAACACGCTATATGTACCTGTTCCAGTACGATCTTCTTTAAAACTTCCTTTTTTTAAAACATGATCAAGTACTTCTAAATATTGTTTCATAATTTATTACATTTTGTTTTTGTCATTCTGAACGTAGTTTACGTAGTGAAGAATCTTTTTTCAAATATAGATTCTTCGTTGCACTCAGAATGACAACATTAATTTAATGTTTTATAGATACTTCATTAACCTCATTAGAAACATTTTTATGTTTAAAAAGAATTGCAAATAAAAATGCAACAACTAATGCGTAAATTGCAAAGGCTACCCATATACCTTTCCAATCACGAAATCCATTAGGTAAAATAAAAAACATTTTAATTATTACCCCACTTCCATAAGCGCCAATTATAGTACCAAGTCCATTTGTCATCATCATAAATAAACCTTGAGCACTTGCTCGAATTGAAGGGTTGCATTGCGTTTCTACAAATAGAGCTCCTGAAATATTGAAAAAATCGAAAGCCATTCCATAAACAATACACGAAAGAATTATCATCCATAAACCATTTGCAGGATCGCCAAACCCAAACAAAGCAAAACGTAATACCCACGCAAACATACTTAAAAGCATAACATTTTTAATCCCAAATCGTTTTAAAAAAAATGGGATTGTTAAAATAAATAATGTTTCGGAAATTTGCGATATTGACATTATAATAGTTGAATATTTTACAACAAACGAATTTGTATATTCTGGGAAATGTTTAAATTCATCTAAAAAAACATCACCATACATATTTGTTAATTGTAATGACGCACCTAATAACATAGAGAAAATAAAAAACAATGCCATTTTATAGTTTGCAAATAATTTAAAGGCGTCTAATCCTAATAATTTAATAAACGAAGCATTTTTCTCAACTTGCATTTTTGGTGGACATTTTGGAAGCGTAAAAGAATAAATTCCAAGAACGAATGAGGCTATTGAAGAAAAATAAAACATCATTTCCGACGATTTATTTCCGGTTAAATTTGTTAACCACATAGCAGCAATAAAACCAATAGTTCCCCATACTCTAATTGGTGGAAAGTCTTTTACAACATCGCAACCTCCCGTTTTTAAAGCATTATATCCGATTGTATTTGTTAATGCAATTGTTGGCATATAAAACGACATAGCAACTAACATAATCCAAAAAAACGTATTTGGATCATTTACTAAAGGAAAACAAAATACAGTAATACCTGCTAAAATATGAACAATTGCATATAATTTTTCTGCATTCATCCATCTATCAGCAATTATACCGGTAATTGTTGGCATAAACATAGAGGCAATTCCTAGCGTTAAAAATACTGCACCAAATTCAGTTGGCCCCCATCCTTTTGTTCCAAACCAATAATTTGCGAGTGTAATTAACCACGAGCCCCAAATAAAAAATTGTAAAAAATTCATTATTATAAGGCGAAGCTTTAATCCCATACTTTTTTATTGTTAAAAAATTAGTCTTTTTTTCTGCTATTTATTTCGTCTCTTATATGCGAAGCCTTTTCGTAATCCTCGTCGTTAATTGCTTCTTTAAGCATATTTTCTAATTCTTTCAAATTAAATTTTGAATAAGACGATTTATTTGATTTCGTTTTTTCTATAGTTTGCTTTGGCTCAACATAATCTACAGAATCTTTATCTTTTTCACTATCAGAATCTTTATTAAAATCTATAACTATTCCCGATTTATCTATTACCTGAGTAGTGGTATAAATTGGACATTTAAAACGAAGTGCCAATGCAATTGCATCTGAAGTTCTCGAATCAACAATAATTTCATTTTTATCAAGACTTAAAACCAAGTTTGAAAAAAACACTCCTTCTTCGAGTTTAAAAATATTAACTTCCTTTAATTTAATATTAAACGCTGTTGCAAAATGTAAAAACAAATCGTGAGTAAGTGGACGAGGTGGCTTTAACCCTTCAAGTTCAATTGCAATTGCCTGTGCCTCAAATGCTCCAATAATAATTGGAATACGCCTTTCACCTCCTTCTTCGGCAAGCACAAGTGCATAAGCTCCCGACTGTGTTTCGCTATACGATAAACCTAAAACCGACAATTTTACTTTATCCATAATTTATGTTTAATCACTTTTAAAGTGAAATTTTACAAGTAACAAATATAAGATTTTGTTCGATTTTTTTAAAATATAAATTACAGATTATTAACTGAGTTTT
Organism: Bacteroidales bacterium; assembly: GCA_036171595.1. Lineage (GTDB taxonomy): Bacteria > Bacteroidota > Bacteroidia > Bacteroidales > GWA2-32-17 > GWA2-32-17. The sequence goes on along the minus strand of JAVHRJ010000059.1, from coordinate 2,472 downwards.
TAACGAAAATTTTTTATGATTTTAGACATGGTATAATTTTATATTTTCATATAAATTTGCCTTACCAAACAAATTATTTTACCTATGCCAATTCGTATAATAAATATTTTATTGTTCATTTTAATTTTTTTAAACCTTAAATCTCAAAATGTTGTTAAGCAAAACAACACATTAGGTTCGGAGCTTTTTGCTGATGCACCGTACAGAATGAAAAAATTTAACAATAATTTAAATTTATCTACCATTCCCATTTATTTTTATATTCACGAATCGGATTGTATAGGTTGCAATAATGAGCTTGCTTATATTGACATTAAATTAAAAAACGCAACCGACGCTTCGTTTGGACAGCCTATTTTATTTGACAATTATAGTCAGCCGCAATTTTTATCGTTATTTAAAAACAAATCTACTGACGATTTTATTTGGGGTAGCCAATCGGTTGACAACAGTTTACCAACGCCTAACAATTTGCATACAATTACTTTTAATTCCGACACAAATTGGTGGGTTCCCCCTACCCCTTTTGTTGATATAACCAATAGATATTTTTATTTTACATTTGAAATTCCATCTGAATATTTGCATAATTTAAACGATGTTATTGATGTTGAAATTACTTTTGGTTTAGATTACGAAACCGACCAATATGTTTATTTACGTGTTTTTAGAAGTAACTATTCATTGCCATCTGTTAATAATTGGTATAGGGGCGATACTCATTATCACACATATTTTACTCAAAATTTAGCCGAAAATGGATTACCACTCGATGCAGTAAAATATTTTGGTGCAGTTACTGGATTAAAGTGGCTAACAACCACTGACCATAGTTGCGATTTCGATAATTACGGCACTAGCATGAATGATAATTGGAATAAATTAGGAAATATAGTTACAAGTTTAAATTCACAGGATAGCACCATGATTTTAATTCGCGGAATTGAATTATCGGCAAAAAATTCAGCCGGAAACACAGTTCATGCACTTGTTTATCCTAATCCAAACTCTCCCTTTTCGCTTAATTATATTGGCGATGGCAATGGTGATACTCAAAGCTCGTCGGTTAACTTGAGCATAATGTTAGATTCGTTATCAAAATATAATGCATTTTGTTATGCAGCTCATCCATTTGCCGAACAAGATAAATTATCTACCTTAGTTAATGGCGATGTTTGGAATTTATCGGATACAATTTTCCCTTTAAATGGATATTCACATCCATCGGCTGGCACAGTAATTTGTAATGATATTTTTTCAAATTCAGATATTTTTTCATATTACAACTCAAATTTATTTTCGCCATATTTATGCGGTTTAGAGCTTTGGAATTTAAAAAATAGCGTTAGTTGTTCCGATGGAGAAAATAATCCATGGAATGCGCTTTACGATTCTGGAATTAATGGTTTTTCTGAATTAAATTTTACCGACCCAATGTCGCACGAATACAGGTTTAACCAAAATTTAGATGTTTACAAGGCTATATTAAAAAGAGGTTTAATTGAAAAAAATCAAAATGCTTTGTTACAACATTGGAAATTTTTTATGGAAGCTGGAAGCGACGCTCATGGCTCGTTTAATTATTCTAACACCGATTTAACTGGAGGAATTACCGGCAATGTAAACGATAACGCTATTGGCAAATTATCGACTTTAGTATATTGCCCGCAAGGAATGGGGTTAAATGGAAAAAATATTTTAGAAGCATTGCAAAATGGGCATTCTATTTTATCATCAGGACCTATTATTACAACAATATTAACCAATAACAATTTGCAAAACTATTTACCTGGCGATGATGTAACAATTAACTTAAACGAAACAAATAACTGTTTTATAAACTTTAATGTTGTTACAACACCAGAATTCGGTTCAGTAAATGAGATATTAGTTTTTGGTGGAACCGAAAACAGTGAAGTTTCAATTTCGTTACCAATATTTTCAGGTTCAAATCAAATTAGTTTAAATTCATTAATTCAACAACTTTTCCCTAGTGGATTACATAACAATAAATATTTTTATATTCGCGCACAACTTAATACCATTAGGTTTTACAACAGCCAATCAATTATTTATAAAAAATATTCTGATGTTTTTAGTTGTTATACCAACCCCATTTGGATTAAAATTAATTCAACAACCAATAGTAACAATTTGCAAATTAATAATATTATTATTTATCCAAACCCCGCAAAAGAAAATGTTTTTGTAAAATTAGAAAACGCAATAAGTAAAATTTTAAACATTCAAATAATTACAACTAATGGTAAAGCATTAGAATGTACGTATAAAACAAAAGCTAACGAAATACAAATTGACGTTTCTAAATTAAATTCAGGGCTATATAATTTAATAATAACAACCAACAATGAAGTAAATTGTTATAAGTTTGTTAAAGAGTAAATCTGCTCAACCACTCAAACGTCATGCTGAACTTGTTTCAGCATCTGCTCACGCACACCCTTATTCCCT
>JAVHRJ010000058.1:0-1320 GCA_036171595.1 Bacteroidales bacterium | reverse complement strand
AACGTAAAAAGTTGCTTAACTATCTTAAAGATAATGATATTGCAAGATATCGTTCGATTATTAAAAAACTTAAGCTCAGGAAGTAAAATAAAAAGGCAATTCCAAATTGCCTTTTTTTATATTAAAAAGAATAAAATAAATAATTTATGTACAACGCAGTAAAAAAAATAATCCAACTAAACGACGGAAGAACAATAGAAATTGAAACAGGCAAATTAGCTAAACAAGCCGACGGTTCTGTAGTATTAAAAATGGGAAAAACAATGCTTTTAGCAACTGTTGTTTCAGCTACAGAAGCAAAAGAAAATGTTGATTTTATGCCTCTTTCTGTTGATTATCGCGAAAAATATGCATCAACAGGACGTTTTCCCGGCGGGTTTATGAAACGCGAAGCACGCCCGTCTGACTACGAAATATTAGTTTCGAGATTAGTTGACAGAGCATTGCGTCCACTTTTTCCGGATAATTATCATGCCGAAACTTTTGTAAACATTGACCTTATTTCTTGTGATAGCGATGATTTGCCAGATGCACTTGTTGGATTTGCCGCTTCGGCTGCAATTGCCGTTAGTGATATTCCATTCCATGGTCCAATTTCCGAAGTTCGTGTTGCAAAAATTGATGGTAAGTTAGTTATTAATCCATCTCGCACAGCTCGACAAAATGCCGATATTGATATGATGGTTGGAGCTACTTATGATAATATTTTAATGGTTGAGGGCGAACTTAATGAAGTTAGTGAAAAAGATATGGCTGAGGCAATTAAATTTGCCCACGATGCAATAAAAATTCAATGCAAAGCTCAAATCGAACTTGCCGAACAGCTTAAAGTTGTAAAACGCGAATATTGTCATGAACATAACGACGAAGAAATAAAAACAAACATTCGTAATTTCGCTTTTCAAAAAATATACGATGTTATAAAAGCCGGCATTAAAGATAAACACGAACGTTCCGATGCTTTAAAAGCTATTCATGAAGAATTTTTAACAACGTTTACCGAACCCGATGAAAATACTATTGCAATGATTGCTCGTTATTATCACAATTTAGAAAAAGAAGCAATCCGCGAATATTATTTAACCGAACAAGTACGTTTGGATGGCAGAAAATTCGACCAAATCAGACCAATATGGAGCGAAGTTGATTATTTACCTATGGCACATGGTTCTGCAATATTTACCCGTGGCGAAACTCAGTCTTTAACTTCTGTAACATTAGGTACTAAACTTGATGAACAACTAATTGACGGTGCAGTATTTCAGGGTAAAGAACGCTTTTTATTGAATTATAATTTTCCACCTTATTCTACTGGCGAAG
>JAVHRJ010000057.1:0-1321 GCA_036171595.1 Bacteroidales bacterium | reverse complement strand
GGTAAAAGCTATTTCTTTGTTGAAATTGAAGCCATAAAAAGTTTTATTGATATGGCTGATGGTAACAATAATTATCTTTATTTGATAGATGAAATATTCCGGGGTACAAATACGGTGGAAAGATTAGCCGCATCTACGGCTGTACTAAAGTATTTGGGAGTAAACAATAAAGTATTTGTAACGACACACGATATTGAACTTCAGGAACTACTGCAAAATAACCTCGGTATGTATCACTTTAGTGAACAAGTTGAAGATGAAAGATTCTTTTTCAATTATAAAATAAAAAAGGGACCTTGTTCATCAGGCAATGCAATTAAACTTCTTGAAATAATGGCTTACCCCAAATCAATTACTGATGAAGCTAATTTAATTGTAAAAAAATTATTAGGTTCTCATCCGGACTGTTCCCGATTTGAATTTAAGAAGCAGTGTTAAATCCTACAAACCCAGTTTCTCAAATAAACTGGGTTTGTAAAATATATTATTAGATTAAAAATTATAATTCAATCCAACAAAATATCTTTTATCTTCTCTCATCACTAAATCGTTTTGCAATCCAACCGAAATATTGATGGGTATTTGTGATTGTATATTCGAAATCAATTCGTTAAAAGTCAGATTTGATGCAAGAAGATCATTATTGATTAGCGTACTTGTTGTATCCTTTCCTTTATGCTCTTTATTTTTTTTATTCATAAGTAATACTGCATAAATAATTGCTCCGGCAATTACAGCACCTCCAATTAGATATACTATATTTATTTCGAGATAAGCAACTCATTTTAATTGTTCTTTATTTGAACTCAAATTATGGAAATGATGTTTAATAGATGTCATAACCGTATGTGTAATTATATAGCCGTTTATAATTAAACAAGTCATCTTAATGTTTAATACCATATTTTTGTGATGGTTCAAACGATAATTAAAATTTTTTTTGTTTAGATTTACCTTAAAACTATTTGAAATAACAACCCAATTTCTGGAGTAAATGATGAAGTTACTATTTCTTTCTTTTTTATTATTAATTACCACTACTAGTATTGTCCCTCAGAGTGAATTAACTCTCGATCAGGCAATCAGAATAGCATTACAAAAAAACAGCGGACTTATAACAAGTGAAAATGAATTATTAAGAAGTCGATCCAGTCTTGATGCTGCTTATGGTAATTTTTTACCCAATTTGAGTGCTTATGGAAGCTGGGATTGGAACCGATCTAAAAATGCCGCACGTACAACTAGTTTTAATGGAATTAATCTTGCTGTACCGGCAAGTACCAGTGAAACAAGATCATATGGAGTTGGAGCCAGTTCAAAT
>JAVHRJ010000056.1:0-6692 GCA_036171595.1 Bacteroidales bacterium | reverse complement strand
AATTCATCTTGCAAAACAGTCCATTCGTCCATTTTTTTATCAAGATTACTTTTAATTAAATTGTATTTTTCAAAAACTTTTGGGTCGGAGGCTACTTTTTTAAACTCTTCGGGATTTATTAAAATATCGTCCATTAATTTTAACTCAATCTCAAGTTCGTTAATTTCTTTTTCGCATTTTATTACATTATTTTCAGCTTTTCGCAGCAATTTATCAAACTCTTTTTTCTCAGCAAAACGTTGTTTGTTATCAATTTTTGTTGAATTTGATTTTATGTTTATTACTTGTGTTTTAATATTTAGCTCGCCCAACGTTTCAACTTTTTTCTTTGCCAAAAATTCCCATATATCATTCGAATATTCTTTAAGACCTTTATCGCGTACTTCAACTATTCGAGTAACTAAACCATCTAAAAAATCACGGTCGTGTGATACAATTAATAATGTTCCATCGTATTTTTGAAGTGCATCTTTAAGAACTTCTTTAGAAATCATATCTAAATGGTTAGTTGGCTCATCGAGCAAAAGAAAATTAACTGGTTCGAGCAATAATTTTGCAAGAGCTAAACGACTGCACTCGCCTCCAGATAGCACTTTTACCTTTTTATCAACATCTTCGCCACTAAATAAAAATGCACCAAGAATTTTACGAATTTTTGTTCGAACTTCTCCTACTGCAATATCATCAATTGATTGTAAAACAGTGCGTTCTTTATCAAGAATTTGATCTTGATTTTGGGCATAATACCCCATTTTTACTTGATAACCTAACGTTCCCAATCCAGTAAACTCTAATTCGCCTTTTGCCATTCTCATTAAAGTGGTTTTGCCTTCGCCATTTTTACCAACTAAAGCAAGCTTATCACCTCTTTGTATTGTTAAATCGATATTTTTAAGAATTTCGTTATTACCATAACTTTTCGACACACATTTAAAATCGTAAACAACAGAACCCGAACGTGGCGATGGTGGAAAACTAAGACGCATTGAAGAAATATCTTCTTCGTCAACTTCTAAGCGGTCAATTTTATCGAGCTGTTTAATACGCGATTGAACCTGAACCGACTTTGTTGCTTTATATCTAAACTTTTCGATAAACTTTTCGGTGCCCTCAATCATTTTTTGCTGATTTTTAAATGCCGACAACTGCTGCTGACGACGTTCAGCTCTTAAATCAACAAATTTCGAATATGGAACTTTGTAATCATAAATTTTCCCTAACGACAATTCCACAGTCCTTGTTGTTGCATGATCGAGAAATGCTTTATCATGAGAAATAAGCAACACCGCTCCTTTGTAATCTTTCAAAAAATCTTCTAGCCACTGAATTGCCTCAATATCAAGATGATTAGTAGGCTCATCGAGTAGAAACACATCTGGCATTTGCAATAAAATTTTTGCTAGTTCAATACGCATACGCCAACCACCGCTAAACTCATTTGTGAATCGCTTAAAATCTGTCCTTTTAAACCCTAATCCTATTAAAACTCTTTCTGTTTTTTGCTCAATGTTATTACAATCTAAATAAATTAAACGTTCGTTTAATTCAGACAACTCACTTGCAAGCGGTATTGATTTATGTGAATCATTTTCGTGTAAATTTATCAGCTCGTTATGTAATTCATCTATACGTTTCTGCAATTTGTTAATTTCTTTAAATGCAGTAACTGTTTCGTCCCATACAGTTGAGCTATCTGTATAATTGAGTAATTGTGGCAAATATCCCAAAGTTAAATTAGATGGTTTACTAACAACCCCTTCGTCAGGTTTAATTTCGCCTACAATTAATTTTAAAAGTGTCGATTTTCCTGCTCCATTTCGCCCAACCAAACCAATTCTATCCTTTTGTGATATAAGAAATGAGACACCTCTAAAAAGTTCAAATCCACCAAAAGAAAGGGTTACGTTATCTAATGAAATCATTTATTTTTATTTATTGTTTTTACAAAATTACTTTTCCATTTGTCCCTCGTTTAAGGGGGACAAAAACTTAATTTTTCATCTCATTCAATAAAGGAGGACAAAAAATTTATTGAATATACTTTTTTGCAATTTCAAATGCTTTTAATATACCATCTGGATTTGTTCCGCCAGCAGTTGCAAAAAACGGCTGACCACCTCCGCCTCCATTTATTTCTTTTGAAATTTCTTTAATAATGTTGCCAGCGTGCAACTTTTTTTCTTTAACCAAATTATCTGAAATAAAAACAGCCAAATGTGCCTTCCCATCTATTTCGGTACCCATAACCAAATAAAGATTTTCGATTTCTCCTTTTAACTGAAAAGCAATGTCACGAAGTAAACTTAAATCTGGGATAACAATTTTACAAAAAGCCAAATTAATCCCATTTAATAAAACAATTTGTTGTTTAATTTCATTTTTTATTTGAATAGATTTTTCTTTTAACAAATTATTCAAAGATTTATTTAGTTTATCATTATCGGCAATTAAATCCTCTAAAGATTTTAAAACATCTTTTGGATTTTTTAATATTTCTTTAATATCATTAATTTGTTTTTCTAAGTTTTTATAGTATTCCAATGCATTTTCACCTGTAATAGCTTCAATTCTACGAATTCCAGTAGCTATTGAAGCCTCTGATAAAATTTTAATTAAGCCAATTTTTGATGTATTTTTAACATGTGTTCCTCCACATAATTCAATAGATTCGCCAAATTTTATAACTCTAACATTTGAATCATATTTTTCGCTAAATAAAGCCATTGCGCCAAGTTTTTTAGCTTCATCAATTGGGACATTACGATTCTCATCAAGCGAAATAGCATTTTTAACTAACTCATTTACAATTTCTTCAACTTTCTCAATTTCTTCTTTTGTCATTTTTTGAACATGTGAAAAATCGAAGCGTAAACTTTTATCACTTACCAAAGAACCTTTTTGTTCTACATGTGTTCCTAAAACTTTTCGTAAAGCAAAATGCAATAAATGAGTAGCCGAATGGTTATTTTCAATTTTATTACGTTTTGTTATATCAACAGTTACAACACACTCGCCCGAAAAATTTTCTGGTATCGATTCTAATATGTGAATAATAAGATTATTTTCTTTTTTAGTGTCAATTATGTTCATTTTGTTACGGTTCCATTCGAGCCAACCAGAGTCACCAATTTGACCGCCACTTTCGCCATAAAATGGAGTTTTACTTAATACAAGTTGATAAAAAGAGCTTCCTTTTTGTTCAACTTTACGATATTTAACTATTTCAGAAACTGCTGTAATTTCATCATATCCAACAAATTCAACTTTTTCAATCGACTTTACATTAATCCAATCGGTTGTTTCAATTGAAGAAGCATTACGCGAACGGTCTTTTTGTTGTTTTAAACAAATATCAAAACCATTAACATCAACTGTTAAGTTATTTTCGCGAGCAAGAATTTGTGTTAAATCTAACGGAAACCCGTAAGTATCAAATAGCTCAAATGTGAAATCGCCAGGAATTTCTTTTTTATTTGCATATTGTTCTTTGTTTTTTTGCAAATAATTTTCGAATCGTTTAATGCCAGTTTCTAAAGTTCGTAAAAAAGCAATTTCTTCTTCCTTAATAACTTTAGCAATAAAACTTTGTTGACTTTTTAATTCAATAAAATAATAGCCCAAATTTTCTATTAGCACAGGCATTAATTTATATATAAAAGGCTCGTTAAAATTTAAGAAAGTATATCCATAACGAACTGCACGACGTAATATTCTGCGTATAACATAACCTGCACCTGTATTTGAAGGCAACTGCCCGTCGGCAATTGAAAACGAAACAGCTCTTAAATGGTCGGCAATAACTCTCATGGCGATATCAAAATTTAAGTTTTCGCCATATTTCTTACCAGATAACTTGCCAATTTCAGAAATTATTGGTTGAAATACGTCAGTATCATAATTCGATTTTTTATTTTGAATAACCATACATAACCTTTCGAAACCCATGCCTGTATCAACATGTTTAGCTGGCAATGGTGAAAGATTTCCATCAGTTTTTCTATTAAATTGAATAAAAACTAAATTCCATATTTCTATTACTAAAGGATTGCTTGTATTAACGAGCTTTTCGCCAGGAATTAATTTTTGCTCACTTTCATCACGCAAATCGACATGAATTTCAGAACAAGGACCACAAGGACCAGTATCGCCCATTTCCCAAAAATTATCTTTTTTATTTCCAAAAATAATATGATTTTGGGGTAAAAACTTTTTCCATATTTCTAAAGCCTCGCTATCGGGTTCAATATTATCTTCTTTACTTCCCTCAAAAACAGTTGCATACAAAAATTTCTTATCAATTTTAAGTTTTTCGGTTAAAAACTCCCATGCCCACTCAATTGCCTCTTTTTTAAAATAGTTGCCAAACGACCAATTTCCAAGCATTTCGAACATTGTATGATGATACGTATCGTGTCCAACCTCTTCTAAATCATTATGTTTACCAGAAACACGAAGACATTTTTGCGAATTTGCAACACGTGAATTTACAGGTTGCGAATTTCCAAGAAAAATATCTTTAAACTGATTCATACCAGCATTAGTAAACATAAGTGTTGGATCGTTTTTAACAACCATTGGTGCCGATGGCACAAAAACATGTTCTTTAGAATTGAAAAAATCTAAAAAAGCTTTACGAATTTCTTTAGAGTTCATTTATAAAAAAGGTTAAATAATATTATGAGGTTGCAAATTTAGATTATTTCAATTAAATTTGCCATTAAGCATAACGTTTATTATTAAAACGAATAAAAAATGACAAAAATAAAATATCGCTTTAATCACGAAACACTAAGCTACCACAAAATTGAAACAACTTTTAAGAAACGTTTATTAAAAACTGTACCTTCAATAATTTCTGCATTTGTATTTGGTTTAGCTGGAATTATTATTTACACTTATACATTCGACTCGCCAAAAGAACGCCAACTTAAACGCGAAAATAAGCAATTAGAGGTTCAATATAAAATATTAGAAAAAAAAATCAAACAAATTGAAAGTGTACTAGCCGATTTACAATATCGTGATGACAATATTTACAGAACAATTTTTGAAGTTGAACCAATACCTGAATCAATGCGAAACGCAGGTTTTGGAGGTGTAAACAGATACGAAGAACTTGAAGGTTACGATAATTCAGAAATAGTAATTGAAACAGCAAAAAAAATAGATAAATTATCAAAACAGCTTTATGTACAATCGAAATCGTTCGATGAAATTGTACGATTAGCAAAAAGTAAAGAAAAATGGTTAGCTAGCATGCCAGCAATTGTTCCAATTTTGTTTAAAGATCATTTTAAATTTTTGTCACATTTTGGAACTCGTTACGATCCCGTTTATAAAAACACTGTGAAAATGCACGAAGGCATTGATTTAGCTGGTGCAATGGGAACAAATGTTCGCTCAACTGGTGATGGAGTTGTTAAAATTGCAGAAAGTTCGAGAGGTGGTTATGGCAACCAAATTATTATTGACCATGGCTTTGGATATACTTCACGATACGCCCATTTAAGTAAAATTATTGTTAGTCCTGGCCAAAAAGTTAAGCGTGGCGAAATTATTGGAAAACTTGGTAGTACGGGTAAATCAACTGGTCCACATTTACATTACGAAGTTAGAAAAAACAAAATTGCTTTAAACCCAGTAAATTTCTTTTATTTAGATTTGTCGCCTACAGAATACGATAAGATGATTGAAATGTCGGCACAAGAAGGAGGAGTTGCTTTAGATTAAGAAAGTTAAAAGTGTAAAGTTTGTAAAGTAATAAAGTTTGAAAAGTTAAAAAGAAGTTATTAATCAATAAATCCTAATTTGTAAATAATAAATCGAAATGGTGCCTTATAAAGAACCTAAAATAGAAAAAGTATTCTATCAAATTGGTGAAGTTGCCGAAATGTTTGGTGTTAACCAATCGCATATTCGTTTTTGGGAACAAGAGTTTGATATTATTAAACCGCAAAAAAATAAAAAGGGGAATCGTTTATTTACTAAACAAGATATTGAAAATTTTCGTTTAATTTTTCATCTTGTTAAAGAGCGAGGCATGACTTTAAGTGGTGCAAAACAAAAACTTAAAATTAATATTGAAGACACCTCAAAAAATTTTGAAGCAATTAAAAAACTTCAATCGATTAAAAGTCAATTACTCGAAATTAAAAAGGAATTAGACGAACTTAAATCTTCCCAAGCATTTTCTGCACTCTAGAGCGAACAGCTATTGATTTGTCTTTTTTAACTAAATTAAAAACAGAAATTAATTCGTTTTTTAACAAGGGTTCTTTTTTACAGGCATTATAAATAACATCTATTGAATAAACCTTTATTGCTGGATTTTCGTTTTGAGAAACAATCCATTAAAGCAATTATCAAATGAATAACCCCGAGACAGAGCCTCGAGGTATATTAAAAAAAGTCGCCACTGATTTCACAAATTTTCATAGATTTTTTTGTGAGTATCTGTGTAATCTGTGGCAAAAACAAGAACCCCGAGACAGAGCCTCGAGGAATTCTTTAAATTAAAAGACCACTATTTCTACTATTTGCAATTTCTGGTAATTGAGAAATAACTTTTAAAAACGCTCTTCTAACTCCCTCAATATTAGTATTAATTGTATTCTCAACAATAACATTCAAATACGGATTAATTAGTCAACCCTTAAAAACCCTTATTTCAAATTTTAATCATTGTACATTTT
>JAVHRJ010000055.1:0-1324 GCA_036171595.1 Bacteroidales bacterium | reverse complement strand
CATATAATAGGCGGAATATCATTCGTACTATTACTTCATCATCCTTTGTTTTTAATATTATCGGTATTGCCAGATTATAACTTGGCGTTACAGTATTTATTTTTTTCCCAAACAATTAGTTACAATTTTGGAATATTTTCACTGTATTTGATGATATTACTTTTGATATTAACGATGGTAATTAAGCTTCCGTATCACATATGGATTAAAACCCATGATTTTTTTGGACTAGTATTATTTTTCGCATGTTTACATGTATTTTTTATTACTAGTGATGTGTCACGATACTTACCTTTACGAATATGGATGTTTGTAAATTTAGCTATGGGGATGTTTTTTTATATATATAAAATATTTTTGTATAAAAAGTTTGGTCCTCAATATAAGTATCGAGTTGAAAGAGTTGATAAACATAATAATATTTTGGAAATATATTTATCCCAAATTACAGAAAAAATTGATTATTTACCTGGCCAATTTGCCTTTGTTAGTTTTGATCTTGAGGGATTGGCCGAATCACACCCTTTTTCATTTTCATCATCACCTGATGACGAAGTGATACGATTTACCGTCAAAAGTTTAGGGGATTATAGTAGTCAACTACAATTACTGACTGTGGGCGTAAACTGTACTATTTGGGGACCTTATGGGAGTTTTAATAATAAATTTTGGGAATCAAAAGATATAATTTTTATTGCTGGGGGAATTGGAATAACACCATTTGTAAGCATGATACGATATGAAGTAAAACATAAACAAAATCGAAATATTAAATTATTTTATTTTGCCAAAGATGTTGCTAATCCAATTTACGGTGATTATTTTACCGAGGCAAAAAATATTTTACCAAATTTCGAATATTTTTATAATTGTGGCGATATGTTTAAAAATATCAGTAACTTGGGTAATAAAACGTTTTATATTTGTGGACCAAGTGAAATGATGAAAAACTATAGTCAGCAATTAATTAATATGGGAGTGAAACGGACAAATATTATTTTTGAAGATTTTAATTTTAAATAATGAAACTTATAAAAATATTCTTTTTAATATCACTATTTAATTTGTTAATAATTGGGGCAATTGTTTTGGCTTTTAAAAGTGATAAAGGTACTATTTCTAAGCCACGGCCAATATTTAATGACATTGTACCGACGACTGTCACCACAAAAGTTTTGACTGTTCCGACAGTTGATTCACGATGTGTTATTACTATAGATGGGGTCAAATATGACATATCTCAATATCAATATCAACACTCGGGAGGCAATATTTTTCAATGTGGGACTGATATGTCGACTGTGTTTCACAACCGTCATTCAAA
>JAVHRJ010000054.1:0-1329 GCA_036171595.1 Bacteroidales bacterium | reverse complement strand
TGAACAACCTTTTAGCTGTTTTAAAAGTTCGTGTTTAAATTGTCGTTCGGCTTCGCATAGTTCTAATATTTTGTTAATCGGCAAAACTTTTTTATACAACTGGTAATATTCGGCATCTAATTTTGATGAAGTTAATTCGAACTCCATTAGTTTATCAGCCATAACTTCGAGTTCTTTATTATTTAGTGTTTCTTTATTTTTTATATAATTCTGCATTATATTTCTTTCTTGTTTATCTATGTCTTCCGATTTTTTATTTTTTTCGTTATAAAGAGGCCAGAACTGTTGAGATTCTTCAACTGTTAGTTGTAGTTTATTGGTAATAAACGCTACTTTTTGAGATTTAATTTGTTCTTTTCGTTTGCAATTTTCATCGCATTGTGCGTAATTATTAAAATAACACACTGAAATAAACATAAATGCTAAAAATATTTTTTTCATTTTCTTAAAATTTTAATATGCTTCGGCTATTGCGTTTTCATCAACATTATCGTCAACTAAAAAGTTAATAATATCATCACCTTCAATTTTTTGTTCATTAGTCGAATTTGTAATTACATCAATAATATGATTTTCATCAACAAATGAAAGTTCGGTTTCGTTATTAGTATCGGCAACAAGTGCAATATTTTGATTTTCAGATTTTTGTTTGCCAATAAAATGATATAAATTAAAACTAAATACTGCTAATATTGCAATAGAAGCGGCAACAGCAACTTTGTATTTCCATGAATGCCAAAATGTTATTTTATTAGTATTTTGAGATTCATTTTCAATATTTTGCATCAATTTGAAAGTGAAATCCTCAAAATATCCTTCGGGTATTTTAAAAGGATTATTTTTATTAAAAAGTTCTTTATTTAAGTTTTCGTCGTTCATGTTTATTTTGACATATAAATGTTAAAAAAGTTTAATCGTGTTTTAAAAATTCTTCTATTTTTTTTACTGCAAAATGATAAGATGCTTTTAATGCACTTTCAGAAGTTCCGAGTATTTCGGACATATCTTCATAAGGTAATTCATCAAAATATCGCATATTAAAAACTAATTTTTGTTTGTCGGGTAAAGTTTGAATTGCTTGTTGTAGTTTAATCTGAGCTTTGTCGCCATCAAAGTATGGGTCAGATTCTAATTGAATTGTAAATTCTGAGTTTACCTCATCAACATTAATAAAATATCGTTTCTTTTTTTGTTGTAAATAAGTTAGGCATTCATTAGTAGCAATTCGATAAAGCCAAGTATATAATTTCGATTCTTTTTGAAAATTTGATAGCCCTTTCCATGCTTTTATAAATGTATTTTGTAAAATATCGTCGGTTTCGTTGTGGT